>JAGHCC010000099.1 GCA_021160685.1 Desulfobulbaceae bacterium
CGCATCTGCAGCACCCTGTAGGTAAGCATAGACTCCGATCAATTACAGTATGGGTGTAACGCGATATTGGGAGTTTTACCCCGTGATCGGTTACATCAGGACTTCGAACCGACAAATTTCAAGGCAGCCGAGTTAATGCAGTAACGAAGGCTGGTGGGCAGCGGCCCATCATCAAAGACATGACCAAGATGGGCGTCACAACGATTGCAGATCACCTCAATTCTTTTCATAAACAGGCCGTTATCCTCCACTTCCGCAACATTTCGCGGATCAATCACCTGCCAGAAGCTGGGCCAGCCGGTGCCGGAGTCAAATTTATGTTCAGAACTGAACAAATCAAGATCGCAACAGACACAACGATAAACACCATTTTCATCATATTTATTATACTGTCCTGAAAAAGGCGGCTCCGTCCCCTTCTGCCGGGTAATTGCAAACTGCTCAGGCGTCAAAATTTTCCGCCATTCCTGTTCGCTTTTATGTACTTTCTCGATCATTTCTCTCTCCCTGGCCAATGCAGATGATGGCACTTCATTTCGAACGGAAGGCAAGTAGCCCGTAATACTGCCCAGGATCAAAACAAAAAAACTTACACCAACCATCCAGGTCATAATCTTGCGCATTTATTTTTCCTTACGTCTGCAGCCAGGCCGTTTCATGCCGGAAAAGGTAAACGCCTTGGCAATCATTTTGTAATAGCCGCCCTTGTCAATGCCGATATCCTTGCCGCAGGAGCATTGGATCTTATTCCCCTGGTGCTGAACAGTATAAAACTTTTTGATCCAATCCTTATGGCAACGCAAGACCTCTCCGCTTCCGACTTTATCATATTTCCAGAGTTTTCTTTTGCAGGCCGCGCATTTCAAGATAAGCATGATTCGTTGATGTATAAGGGGTTAAAGTTAAAAAAGTTAAAACAAATACCGATACCTGATTCATAATCATTAAGACATAAAAAAAGGGATGCTGTTCCCAGCATCCCTTAAAAAATATAAATTACAGCCCTCAACACCTGCTAAAACGGCTGCAAAGTCCAGACCGCGCAGGGACAGGTATCAGCACAAAAACCGCAGGCAATGCATTTATCGTCATCCGAGACATACTCATAACCGCCAACTTCTAATTTACGGCGTGTAATAGCGCTGGTGGGACAGATTGTTTCACAGAGATGACAATCCCGGCATGTGCCGCAGCTCATACAACGATCCGCCTCATCCTGGTCAGTATGGCCGGGGCAGCTGTCGGGCTCGTAATGGGCCGGAGTTAAATTTTTAAGAGAAACAACATCCTTGGCATAGGGCTTCCACTCTTCACCCTTGATATCGCAAAGAATGGCCTCGGCCGCGATCTTGCCGCTGCCAAGGGCATTAGTGGCCAAACCCGGCCTTTCCACATCACCGATTGCAAAAATCCTGGCATTGCTGGTTCGGCAGGCGTCATCGGTCTTGATCCAGGCCGCGCCGCCAACCATCATCACCTCGACACCCTCAGGCAGAAAATTCAGGGCCGGCACATCACCGATGGAGATAATCACGGTCTGGGCAGGAATCAGCTCATCAGCCGCATCAACCAAGCCTTCCTCGGTAACCTCCTTGGTGCTCACCGGCCATTTGAACTTGGCTCCCAGGGCCTCGGCCGCCTTTTTTTCCTGACCAAAGGCCAGGGGTTTCTGGATGTCCACCAGGGTGACTTCCTGGGCGCCGAGACGGTAAGCCTCGCAGGCCACGTCGCAGCCTACATTACCAGCGCCGATGATCACAACCTGCTTACCCACCCGGGGCGGTTTATCGCTCTTGCCCTGTTTCAGAAAATCCAGGGCAGGAATAACCCGTTCATGGCCGGGAAAAGGAATACGGCGGGGCTCATGGGTACCCACCGCCACAACAACGGCATCATAGTCCTTTTCCAGTTTGGCAAACTTGTCCTTTGTCATGTTGACGCCAAAATGAACATGAACATTTTCCGTGTTCAGAAACCGGTCAACCTCGGATTCCCAGACCGCCCGGGGCAGACGTTCCCAGGGAATGACCTGGGCAAGTTTACCGCCCAGCTTATCATCTTTTTCAAAGATATGGGCCTCCACGCCAGATCTGGCCAGCTGCCAGGCCGCATTCATGCCCGCCGGCCCGCCACCGATAATAGCCACCTTTTTTCCCAGGGAAGGGGCCACCGGCGGGGCTGGGATATCCTTGGAGTGGCGGCCAAGCATGGCCACGTCAATACTGTCGTCTACCGCCTGCCGCGAACAATGCTGCATACAGAGATTCGGGCAGATGGAGCCGCAAATGGAGGCCGGAAAAGGAGTGTAGTCAAGAACCAGCTCATAGGCCTCCTTGGTTTTGCCATCACGAAGCAGACGTAAACGATCCACCGTAGGAATATGAACCGGACAGTAATAGGCACAGGGCGCTGCCTTTTCCCGGTTAGCCCAGAAAGGCTTGCGCCGCCGCATTTCCCCGGTTTCAATCAAACCGATAGGACTCCTGTCCAGTCCCGGGGCCAAATCGCGAAGGGGATCACCGCCGCCAAATCCCTTGTTCCAAACATTTGCCTTAAACTCATGCATGGGCATGGGGCCGGAGAACATCAGAGCCCGCTCCTGGGGCGGAATGGAAATCAGCATCTTCCAGTCATCCCGAACAGACAGGGTATCCAGCACATCCGTTCTATCAATGGCCTCAAGATAACCGGGCAGTCTGGCAAGCAGCCATTGCCACTGTTCATCATCGGGCAGAACGGCCATCACGTTGGTACGGGAGTAAGACGTGTCGGTTTCGCCCCGGTAGAAAATCCAGCCGCCCACCATGCCGACGCAGGGCCGGTAGCCCAGAACATTTTTCGGACTTTTCGGCTCAATACCGCAGACAATACCTACGCCGCCGCAGTTAAACTCGGCAAAGGTATCGCCTACCGAGCCCAGTACCCAAAGTTCAGGCCGCTGATATTCAGGGTTCCACTTAGTCATGGTCAAACCGCGGGAGCCGATTGAGCCCCGCACCATCACCCTGCCGTCAGCCATGGCATTACAGACGCCGTTGGTGGCGTCACCCTTAACAATGATATCAGCGCCGATATTCAGGTAACCAACATCATCAGAGGCAGGGCCATGACAGGTTATAGTGGTGCCCGGCACCCCCATGCAGCCAAGACGCTGGCCGCACGGTCCTTTCACCTGAACATCAACAGGCTTGCCGTTATTTCTCAAGCGGCCACCAACATTATGCTGACCGTATGTTTCCAGAATGAGCTCGTTTGAGGATGTAAAGGCCTGCTGCACCATCTCCTCATAGTCCTTGGAACTGATCCGCCGACCGTTTTCGTCAAGCCCTTTTATGGTAATTGCTTCACTCACTTTTTCTCCTCCGGGAGAATAATTTTGATGAACCGATAAAAAAATTCTTCCTAAAAAACATGACGATCGCAAAGATTTCTTTAATCCGACAAGTTAACGCCATACCGGCAAATTTAAAACTGCGGATTTATGATTGTGAATTGCGGATTTAATGGAACTATCTGATCAGATAAGTGCCTTAAATTCCCAAATCCGTATTCCGAAATCTAAAAATCTTAACAGACATATTGAATTTTCAACTTGTCAGCCACATCCTTATCTTCAATGCCCATGGCATCAGACATGCCGATGGGCAGACTCTGAGATCGTCCTAATGGGGCCAGAATTTTCTTCATTTCAGTACGAATAGACATGAAGGTCTCCGCCACACGTTCGGCCACCTGGTCAGGATCAAGGCGGCGGTAGAGCTTGGGATTCTGGCTGGTGATGCCCTTGGGACAGAGGCCGATATTACAGACGTTGCAACGGTTGCGCTCACTGCCGAGACAGCCGGCCGCCGCCTGCATGATGTATTTGCCAATATGCACGCCAGAGGCCCCGAGCATAATGAGCGCCAGGCCATTCTGGGTAATATTGCCGTTCTTACCCACACCGCCTGCAGCAAAAAGAGGAATCTCGTTCTGCTTGCCCTGAGCGCAGAGATCCAGGTAGCACTCACGAACATTGGAAGCAATGGGATGGCCCATGGCGTCCATGCTGACATTGTAGGCCGCGCCGGTGCCGCCGTCCACGCCGTCAATGAGCAGACCGGAGGCATAGGGATTGCGCACCAGGTTGTTCAAAACGGCCTTGGCCGAGGTGGAGCCGGAAATTTTCGGATAGACCGGCACCTTGAAATCCCAGGCCATGGACATGGACTGGATCATCTTCATGACCGACTCTTCAATGGAATAGAGGGTCTGATGATCCGGGGGCGAGGGCAGATCAACACCTTCCGGCACGCCGCGCAGCCGGGCAATGAGCTTGCTCACCTTGAACCACATAAGCAGGCCACCGTCGCCGGGCTTGGCGCCCTGGCCGTATTTGATCTCAATGGCGGCCGGTTCACACTGCATATCCGGAATGGCCCGGATAATCTCATCCCAGCCAAAATAGCCGGAGGCAATCTGCAGAATAATATATTTCAAAAACGGACTCTTCAGAACCCAGGGCGGGCAACCGCCCTCACCCGTGGCCATGACCACCGGGATGCCGAGAACCTCGTTACAGTAGGCCACACCCTGGAGCAGCCCCAGCCACATATTGGGCGACAGGGCACCAAAGGACATGGAACCGATAATAAACGGAAAAATTTCCCTGGTGGGCGGGATCCACTCACCGCTCATTTTACGGCGCAGATACTCCTCCGGCGGCAGAACACGGCCAAGCAGAGTGTTAAGCTGAAACTCATGCCGGCCGGCATCAAGGGCCGGATCGGTGAGCATGGAGATACGATTGAAAATCATACGGTCCAGCAGAGAAGCGCCGGGCACGTTTCTACGTCCACCCCTCTTGGCAGGTTCACCTTTCTGGTTGGTGTGAAAACGGAAACGATCGTCATTGGCATTGGGTGCCGGAGCAATGGCCTCATTGGGACAAACCATGGAACAGGTACCACAGCCAATGCAGCGATGGGCCGGGTCGGTGCGCTGGCGGATGCCGACAAAAGTCTTGTAGGAACTGCCGCGCTCACTGGAAGAAAGCACGATCCTCGGCATGCGTTTGCGCATATAATTAAGCTTGATTGCGCCAACCGGACAAACAGAGGTACATCTGCCGCACAGGGTGCACCTGTTCTCATTGTGCTTAATGATCCAGGGCAGATCGTTGGGCGTTAAGCTGCTTGGGGTAGAGGGAACTGATCGAATTGAGACCATATCTGAAACTCCTGTCTGTCCGGTGGGACAATTATTGTATGTTCGCGCATGGGCATAAAATCAAGGGAACGATCCCGATCCGGGATCATGGCATCAACCCCGCACATCTCCGAGGCCATGGCCCATTCTCCGGGCTTGCCGCCGATGGTTGCGGGCCGCAGCTTCTTGGCATCCATTACCAACATGCTGGTCTCATCCGGCAAACTGGCCATGACGCAGTTGGGGCCGTCTATAATGAGCCGCCGGCAGACGTCACGCAGACCGCGCAGAAACTCACCCTGAGGATGCTCAATCAACTCCTCGGTTTTCAGGGGAGTGATTACATGCTTATAGGCCTCCAGCGGAAGCTTGAGCTGTTTGATCACATAATGAAGGATATGGGCAAAGACCTCACTGTCGGACTGATAACCAATGTAGCCGGGAAAGTGAGTGCCGGTGAGCCAGTCCCTGATGGGAATAAAGGCGGTGTTTTCACCGTTGGTCATGGTGCCGATTCCCTGGATGAAGAAGGGATGACAGGCATAGAGGTTGATGCCCCAGTTGGTATTCTGCCGTCCCTGGGCCATACAGATTCGGGATTTGATTCGGCCGGCGTCAAGTCCTAAAGCCTCGCCCACGCCCAGAGGCCAGCCCACCTCCTTAATCATGGCCACATCAGGCCAGAAAGAAAAAACCGTTAAATCATTATCGTTACTTTCACCGTCCCGGCGCAGGGCAAGGCGGGTCATCATCAGCTCGGACTCCACCTGCTCCTCATTAAAAGAACTCCAGGAGGCGGGAAGTTTATAAACCCGTAAAAAATATTTATGCCGGTCTTTGGCCTCAATACTGGCGGCATCAATATCAAATTCGTGATCATATTTCAGATCAAAGCCTTTGTCCTGCATAAAGGTGTTCAGCCGGTGCAAAGCCTTTTCCGTATGGGCAATACCGGAAAGAATGGGATTTTTTGTTTCATATTTAAAATCCGCAAATTCCATTCCCCGGAGAAGGAGCCCGAGTCCGCTGCCGTCATATCCCTCCTGCATGGCCTCCATGGCCTGCAGGACATCAAATGGCGAAAACGGCTCATTAGCGGTTTTCAGTGCGAGACGACACATATTTTCTCCTTAAAATCATGAGGTTATCAAGTATAAAGCATGCTGCCATATGACAGCTTCAACTCTTTCTATTCTAAGAGTTTTGGTAACCGGTTTGCTTACAACGGAAAAACAGCCTTGTCAAACTGTTTTTCACAGGAAAATTCGGCCTGATTCTTTTTTTCAGTCTCCTAAAATTTTTTAAAGGGATCAATATTGCAAATTTTTCTGAAGCTGGTATACAAGACATTACTTTAATAGTTATGAACTACTATCATCTTTGCAGAATATGTTGCCCTTATAAAAAACATGGCACACACTCGCTAACAAGATGAAATAACACTATTTTTAATTTGTTTGTGAGTTCGTTCACAATACCGGTGCACTATGAGTGATCAATACGATCTTTCCAAACTGCGAACCAGGGTAAAACAGCAGATCGAAAAGGCGGTTCCCGATGCCAAGATCGATTACTGCCTTACCTGCGGCCTCTGCGCCAGCGGCTGTCCAGCCAGCGGCATTGAGGACATGGATCCGCGCAAATTCCTGCGTTACCTGGTTTTAGGCCAGGATGACATTATCCTTAAAACCAACTGGATCTATTCCTGTTCCCTGTGCCAGCGCTGTAAATATGCCTGTCCCATGGGCATTGATGTCGGCCGGATTGTTTATGAGGTCAAAGGCATGCGGCCCAAGGAAGATCGGCCCACCAACCTGCAGCGCTCCTGCGATTTGCAAAAGAAGGGTAACTCCACCGGTATCCCGGACGCCGACTTTGTCTGGGTGGTAGGCGACATCCTTGAAGAGGTGCATGAGCTTGAACCTGAATGGTCTGACCTGCAAGCGCCCATGGATAAAATCGGCGCTAAATTCTATTTGAACCAAAATGCCAAGGAACCCACGGTTGAACCGGAAGAGATGGTGCCGCTCTGGAAAATTCTCCACACGGTGGGGATTGACTGGACCTATTCCTCCAAGTGGTGGGACGGGGCCAACTACTGTCTCTTCCCCGGCGATCCGGAAGACTGGGAATACACGGTCCGCAAACAGGCGGAAACGGTCAATGATCTAGGGTGTACGACCTACATCAACACCGAGTGAGGCCACATGCTGTATGCAACCCTGGAAGGGTTGCGAAGATTCAACATCCCTCACAATTTCGAGGTGGTCAGTATCATCACTCTCTACGCCCAGTGGATCCGGGAAGGCAGGCTCAAAGTTGACCCGGCCTGGAACACGGAAGGGTTGAAATTTTCCGTTCAGGATCCCTGCAAGCTGGTGCGCCAGTCCCTAGGCGACCCGGTGGCCGATGACCTGCGTTTTGTCATTAAATCCGTGGTGGGCGAGGAAAATTTCATTGATGTCTGGCCCAACAAGTCCAACAATTATTGCTGCGGTGGTGGTGGCGGTGCCCTGCAGGCCGGCTTTGTCGCCAACCGGCGGCAGCACGGCAAGACCAAGTTTGACCAGCTCAATGCCACCGGCGCCGACGTGGTGATTACCCCCTGCCACAACTGTCACACCCAGGTTCTGGATATCTGTGAACATTTCGGTGGCCAATGGCAGACCACCCATCTGTGGGGTTGGATAGTCAAGGCGTTAATACGATAAAATGGTAACTATCCAGCAGCACCTCATCTGCGCACGATCAGGCTGGTTCACATAGGCCAACTATAGTTCTCCAGCCTGCTTGTGCGCAGATGAGGCACTGCTGAACAGTTACAGTATGGTGTTAGACTAATTTTTTAGTTCCACCTGAATTAGGTTTATACGGTACATATCATGCCAAAAGGTTCTGTATTAGTAGTAGGCGGCGGCATTGCCGGCGTGCAGTCGGCTCTTGATCTGGCGAACAGCGGCTTTCTCGTTCATCTGGTGGAAAAAACCACGGCCATCGGCGGCAAGATGAGCCAGCTGGATAAAACATTTCCGACAAATGACTGTTCCGCCTGTATTTTATCGCCCAAGCTGGTGGAATGCGGCCGGCATTTCAATATCAATCTGCTGACCCTCTCCGACCTGGTTTCACTGAAAGGGGAACCAGGCTCTTTCACGGCCGTGGTTCGTCAGCGCCCCCGCTATATTGATCCGGATAAATGTATTGCCTGCGGTCTCTGTGCCGAGAAATGTCCGAAAAAAGTGGATGATGAGTATAATCTCGGTATCAGTAAAAGAAAAGCCGCCTTTTTAAGCTTTCCTCAAGCCGTGCCCCTGAAATATGCCATTGATCCTGATCACTGTATCTGGCTCAAAAAACCGGGTAAATGCGGGGCCTGCGTCAAGGTCTGCCCGGCCGACGCCATTAATTTCGATGATACGGAAAAAGAGCATATTCTCGAAGTCGGCTCCGTGGTTCTTGCCCTTGGCTTTTCGCCCTATGACCCATCTTCCCTGGACTTCACCGGCTACGGTCGGCTACCCAATGTCGTCACCGCCATGGAGTTTGAACGGTACCTCAGCCCCTCCGGCCCCTGCATGGGTCACATGGAGCGGCCCTCGGACGGCAAGGAGCCAAGCCGGGTGGCCTGGCTGCAATGCGTAGGATCCAGGGACATCAACCGCTCCTGCCATCCCTACTGCTCCTCGGTCTGCTGCATGTTTGCCATCAAACAGACGGTGATTGCCAAGGAACATGCCCATGGCGATTTTTCATCCTCCATCTTTTTTATGGATATGCGCACCCACGGCAAGGGCTTTGAAGATTATTACAACCGGGCCCGCAAAGAAGGCGTGAATTTCCATCGGGCCAGGGTTCACAGTGTTCTGCAGGGCAAGGAAGAGGGTGATCTGCGCTTACGTTACGTCAATGAACAGGGTGAGATCTGTTTTGAAGAGTTTGACATGGTTGTTCTTTCCACCGGTCTGGAGGTAAATAAACAGACCGTGGAACTGGCAAAAATGCTCGAACTGGAGCTTGACGACGACAATTTTGTCAAGACCGACGTTTTTCATCCAGTCTCCACCAGTAGACCCGGCATCTTTGTCTGCGGCGCTGCAGCCGAGCCCAAAGATATCCCCCAATCCGTCATGGAGGCCAGCGCCGCCGCCATGGAGGCGGGCCGCATACTGGCCCCGGCCCGCTGGCAGGAGACCACGGTCAAGGACTATCCGCTTGAACGGGATGTTCATGCCGAAGCCCCCCGAATCGGCGTCTTTGTCTGCCATTGCGGCACCAATATCAGCAGCGTGGTGGACGTTGATTCGGTGATGGAGTACGCCAAAACCCTGCCTGATGTGGTCTTTGCCCAGACCAATCTCTTTACCTGCTCCCAGGACACCATTAACCAGATGGTCAACATCATCAAAGAACAGGGACTGAACCGGGTGGTGGTGGCCTCCTGCTCGCCCCGCACCCATGAACCCCTCTTCCAGGAAACCCTGCGGGACGCGGGCCTGAATAAATTTCTCTTTGAGATGGCCAACATCCGGGACCAGGACTCCTGGGTGCATCGGGATGAACCGGAAGCGGCCACGATCAAGGCAAAAGATCTGATGCGTATGGCCGTGGCCCGGGTGCGCGGCGAAAATGCCCTACCCTATAACACAGTAAAAGTTGTAAAATCCGCCCTCGTAATCGGCGGCGGCATTGGCGGCATGACTGCGGCCCTCTCTTTTGCCGGCCAGGATTTCCCGGTTACTCTGATTGAGCAGACTGATCGCCTTGGCGGCAATGCCAACAAACTCTACCGCACATGGCAGGCCGATGAGGTCCAACCCTATCTGGCTGAGACCATTAAAAAAATCAACGCGCATCCACAGATTGATGTCCGGATGAACTGCCAGGTCAGCGATGTGGGCGGTTCGGTGGGTCACTTCACCACCCAGTTCAGCGATGGACACAGCCTGATCCATGGCGTTGCCGTGATGGCGGTGGGCGGGGAAGCCTACAAGCCGGAAGGGGAGTGGAACTATCTGTACGGCAAAAATCCCAATGTCCACACCCTGCTGGAAGTGGACCAGATGCTCATCGACGGCCAGACCGATTTCAAACAAACGGGCCAGGCTGTCTTTATCCACTGCGTGGGCTCACGCATCCCGGAACGTCCCTGGTGCAGCCGGGTCTGCTGCACCCATGCCATTGATTCGGCTGTTAAACTCAAGGATCTGAACCCGGAGATGGACATCTTCATGCTCTACCGGGATATCCGCACCTATGGCCGACGGGAACGGATTTACCAGGAGGCCAGAGCCAAGGGAATCATCTTTGTCCGCTATGATCTTGACCATCTGCCCAGCGTCAACGAGGCAAACGGCAAGATCATCATTCAAACCCATGATCCCATTGTTGACAGCGACATCACCCTGCATCCCGATTTGCTGGTCCTGGCCACGGCCATCCAACCACGTCAGGAGTCAGGCAATCTCTCCAAGTTCTTCAAATGCGCCATTGATGCCCACGGTTTCCTGCTTGAGGCTCATATGAAGCTGCGACCGGTTGATTTTGCCACCGACGGCGTCTATCTGGCCGGACTCTGCCATTATCCCAAGCCCATGGAAGAGACCATTGCCCAGGCCAAGGCCGCTGCGGCAAGGGCCACCATTGTCCTGTCCCAGGATGAGGTGCCGGCCGAAAGCATCACGGCCCAGGTCTTTGATGCCAAATGCACGGGTTGCGGCGTCTGCGTCACGATCTGCGCCTATAGCGCCATCAGTATGGATGAGGACAAAAACGTGGCAATGGTCAATACCGACCTCTGTAAGGGCTGCGGTGCCTGTGTGGCCGGCTGTCGCTCTGATGCCATGACCCTGATGAACGTCGGCAATGAACAGCTCATGGCTGCGGTTGAGGCGGCCTTTATTTAGTTGAATTGGTTATATTGGTTTGACTGGTTTAATTTGTTAAACCTGAGTAGACCTAAAAAATTATGGCCAAAATAAAGACATTTGAAGAGCTTACAAGCTGGCAAGAAGCGAGAAAGCTGGTCAATAGAATTGATAAAATTACCCAACAAGGTAGTTTTAGTAAAGATTTTGAATTAAGAAACCAGATACGAAGAAGCGCTATATCGATCATGGCCAATATTGCCGAAGGCTTTCACCGAAACAGCAATAAAGACTTCATGCGTTTTTTGGATTATTCCCGGTCCTCATTAGCCGAGACAATAAGCCATTGTTATATCGCTCTTGATCAAGAGTATATAAGCCGTACTGAGTTTGAAGAAATTAAGAAACAAGCGAATTTTGTGTGGAAAAAAATTAACAAATTTATCTCCTATCTGCACAACTTCAACCAATTAAACTAACAAAACCAATATGACTAATCAAACTAGTTGGGAACCAAAAATCATTGCTTTTTTATGCACCTGGTGCAGCTATGCCGGGGCGGACCTGGCCGGAGTGAGCCGATTTCAGTACCCGCCCAATATCCGCATTGTCAAGGTGCCCTGTTCCGGCCGGGTCAGCGCCAACATGATTCTTTCCGCCCTGAAATCCGGGGCGGACGGCGTCCTGATTTCCGGCTGTCATCCCGGTGACTGTCATTATATCAGCGGCAATTACTTTGCCAGGCGACGGTTTGGACTGTTCAGCAATCTCCTTGACTTTGTCGGCATTGAGCCGGGAAGAGTCAATTTTTCCTGGATTTCCGCCTCCGAGGGTGAGCAGTTTGCCGAGGTGGTGAAAACGGTGACAGAAAGGGTGAAAAAACTCGGGCCAGCCACTAGGTTGGTAAAAAAACAAAGCGTTCAGGTCGATAGGTTATAGCCAGTTAGACTGCAGGAGAAATGAATTTGTTACACCGCAACTAATAGCCTTTAGCCTAAGCAACCTGAACAGAGTTACAAAAATAAACGCTTTATTTGAGTCTCATCAGTCTAACCAACAAGACCAATTAGACTAACCGAACCAACAAGACTAATTAGACCGAACGTTATGCCTACAATAAATGAAACAATAACCCAAGAGATCAGGGCCAAGGCGAAAGAACTTCTTGAAAGCAAAGAGGTCGCGGCCTTTCTGGGATTCTGCCAAGGCAGCCTGCCCATGACCACACGGCCCTTTGTGGCCCGCAGCCCGGAAGAGGCGGACAAGCTGGTCTGGAACAGTTTCTGTGTTTTGAATCCGGCCAATTACCTGCCGGAGCTGCTCAAATCCCTGGAACCGCCAAGAGGCCCCAGAGATCCGGCCCCGGAAGGTCCGCTTCCCAAGGCGGCGTTGCTGGCCACCGGCTGCTGGTCACGCAATATCGCCATCCAGATCAAGGAAAATCAGCTTGACCGTGACCGTGTGGTTATCGTCGGCATTGCCAGCCGGGGTATGGTGGATCAGCGCAAGATCAGGGCACGGTTCCCGGACCAGGAAATCCTGAAAGTTGAGGAGCAAGATCACAAGCTCAAGGTCTCCGGCCAAAATTTTGAGGAAGAAATAAACCGCTGGGATATGGTGCGGGGCAATTGCCTGACCTGTCTCCATCCTGATCCGGTCATGCTTGATGTTCGCATTGGCGCAGCCGGTCAGGAACGAAAAAACGATACTCCATTCCAGCAGGTTGACGAGATTAAAAATAAATCAACAGATGAACGCTGGCAATGGTTCCAGGATGAATTTGCCTCCTGCATCCGCTGCTACGCCTGCCGTAACGCCTGCCCCTTGTGTTACTGCGACACCTGTTTTGTCGATGATTCCAAGCCCCAATGGGTGGGCAAGAGTATCGATCCGGTTGATACCGGCCTCTTTCACATTCTGCGGGCCTATCACTGTGCCGGACGCTGCACCGACTGCGGCGCCTGTGAGTCGGTCTGCCCCATGGACATTAATATGCGGATTCTGACCAAAAAATTGTCCATGGATGTCCTGGCACTGTACGGTAGCGAGGCGGGTATGGATCCGGAGGCTCCCCTGCCGCTGAGTACCTATAAAACTGATGATCCTCAGGATTTTATCCTGAGCGAAAGCGGCGCGGCAAAGGAGGGCATATAAATGAAGGTGTATGCATTCAAACAGGCCGACCTTGAAAAATGGGTGAAATCATGGACCTCAACCCATAAAGTCTACCGGGCTGCGACCCAGAAAAGCGAAACATGCGGTGCCCATGCCGGTTGGACGGAAATGACCGATGGTACCATGCCGCCATGCGGCCCGGCCAAGTCGTCCGTAAAGACCTTTTATTTTCCCCAGCCTGAAACCATGGCAACCTTTTCCGCCAAAAAAGAAGATCCGGACGGACTGCTCATGGAAAATCAAGAGACACCAGAGGAAAAACAGATTGTCTTTGGCGTCCGGCCCTGTGACGGCCGCAGTGTGGAGCTCAACAACCTGCCCTATGTCGATGATCCGTTTTACCAGGCCAACCGCGAGCGGACAATTCTGGTGGGCTTTAGCTGTACCGAACAAAAGGCTACCTGCTTCTGCACCCAGACCGGCGGTTCGCCCTATGGAACCGAAGGGCTGGATGTCGCTCTTTCACAGGTGGGGGATGTTTTCCTGGCCGAGATCATCACGGACAAGGCCGCGGAACTTGTGGACAATGGTGACGGTCTCACCGAGGCCTCGGAAAGTGAGATTGCTGAATTGACCAGCTTGCGTCAGGCTGTTGAAGAGAACCCAGGCCATGACGAGAGCCTGAAGGCAAAAGAGATGACCGCCCTGCACGGTGCGCCATTTTGGGACAAGGTGGCGGAATCCTGCCTGAACTGCGGGGCCTGCACCTTTCTCTGTCCCACCTGTTACTGCTTTGATATTCAGGATGAGGTGGTCAGGGGCCAGGGCAAACGTATCCGCTACTGGGATTCCTGCATGTTCCCGCTCTACACCCTGCACACCACCGGCCATAATCCCCGGGGCAAGAAAGTGCAGCGGGTCAGGAACCGTTTCATGCATAAACTGAAATACTTTCCGGACCGTTTCGGGCCGTTCTCCTGCGTGGGCTGCGGTCGCTGCATCCAGGAATGTCCGGTTAATATCGATATCCGCGAGGTCATGGTTGACCTCCTGGCCGTGAAGTAAGGTAACTATTCAGGAGCACCCCATCTTTGCCCATTTCAGCCTTCTCGAATAACAACTAGTATGCTTCGAAGTCCCAAATGAACAAATATGGGGCACTCCTGAACAGTTACACTACGGAGTTAAGGGTAGTTTATTAGCCCTGCCTGAACAGTATGTAATAAGGAGCTTTTTTATGATTTCCTATTTGCCCTATCCCGTGCGCATTGATGACATCACGCTGGAGACGGAAGACGGCAACCTCAAAACTTTTAAGCTTGTTCTTGAAAATGAGAACGATCGACAGGCATGGTCCCATGTTCCGGGCCAGTTTGCCATGCTTTCCCTGGCCGGAAAAGGGGAGATCCCCATCGGCATCGCCTCCTCGCCCACGGAAGAGGGGCATCTGCTTTTTACCGTCAACCGGGCAGGCGTTGTAACCACGGCCCTGCACCAGATGCATGTAGGTGACCGCATGGGCGTTCGCGGCCCCCTGGGCAACGGCTTTCCCCTGAGCAGTGACCTGAAAGGCAAAAATATCGTCATTATCGCCGGCGGCTTTGCCTTTACCACCCTGCGGGCCACTCTGCTCTACTTGCTGGCGAATCGCTCTGATTACGGTAAAATCACGGTAATTTACGGGGCACGTACCCCCGGCATGCTTCTCTACCAGGATGAGCTGAAAGAGTGGGCCGAGCGGGATGATCTTGATCTCCACGTCACCATTGACCGCGAGGCCGACGGCTGGGAAGGCTTAGTGGGCTTTGTTCCCACCATTGCCGGTGAAGTGGCGCCCTCGCCGGAAAACAGCGCCGCCCTGATCTGCGGCCCGCCCATCATGATCAAATTCACCATGCCACCCCTGGAAAAAATCGGCTGGACCGATGACCAGGTCTATCTTTCTCTTGAAAATCGGATGAAATGCGGCGTTGGCCTCTGCGGCCGCTGCAATGTCGGCCCCTTCTATGTCTGCAATGACGGCCCTGTCCTCACTCGGGCCCAGGTGCTAAAATTGCCCCTGGAGTATTAGATTCTGCTGAATCCAGGCTTTTTCTCTTACCTTTGACAGTCGTCCTTTTGCGGCATATTACATGCCATGTTCCATTTGCAAACTCTTACTGGAAGTAAAGAACCTTCCAGTAAGAAACCGGGATCATGCCCCACCAAGAACTCGCCCCTCTAAAAATTCACTCTTTACTCTTATTGACTTTTTTGTTTAATAGTTTCTTATACTGCATGTAGCTGACAAGAATCAGTTACAATACTTTGATATTAGCTCCGGAAATTTTTTCCTGCATATTGGCCTATATGGGAATTATCAGGTAATTTTTCCTTGGTAATAATTCTTCCCGCCGAACCGTAGCGCCCTTGCTCAGCTGATAAACCTGCTCGGGCATTATGTGTAAAAATGACCCAGAATAAAATACAAATCGAGGAAAAAAGATGGTGCGTACAATAAAGCCTGAAGAGTTTATGTCTATTAAAGATGAGGCTACGGTGATTCTAGATATCCGTAGAGACAGCGATTATGGCGCCTCTGAAGACATTATACCCGGGGCATTATGGAAAGATCCCACAAAGATAGATGAATGGATTGACACTGTTCCGAGAGATGGGCAGGTGATCATTTATTGTGTCCGGGGTGGCGGAGTGAGCAACAGCGTCGTTGACCGTTTACAAGCCGATGGAATCAATGCCCGATTTATCGTAGGTGGAATTGAAGGGCTAAAAGATTCTGGCGGTATGGTAGATCGAAAATAAAATAGTTGGCTGCTACTGACTGCAAGCGCCTATTCGAGCTCGTCCATTTTAGTTATATTCGGCGGATGCCTGAACAACACATAACAAAAAAATGCAGCTGACGTGGAAAACCGCCCGCTGATTTGGGTCGTTGTGCGGGAGTTAGAACAGCAACAAAGAGACATAGAAAGCAGGAAATGATATGCGTAAATGCACACCTCGGGAAATAATAAAAGAAGTCCCTGATGTTCAAACAGTCATTCTTCCACACAATTGGTTCGATGATCTGGGGGATAATCGATCTGTATTCATTTCTCTTTATGAATGGATGATTGGAAATGGACTTGTCCCTTCTGAGAATGAAGAAAGCCTGCATAACAGAACCTATGTAGGAGAAAAATTATTCAAAAAACTTCTATCTGCAGAGAAAAAGCGACTCCGGAAAAAATTAAAAATCAAAGGCGATGAACTGGATCGAGCTGTCGGATGGTCAGACATAGATTCAGGTCCTAAAACTGAGATCGGGGGCTGCAATATTAGCGGAGACGTCATTCTCGTTATCCCAGAGACGAGCAGACAAACCCTTGGTGAGTTTTCCGCAAAAATTTACAGAAAACAGCGTGATACGTTAATCAATAAAACCAGAGTTAACGCAGCTGGTGCAACATTTTATCAATGGTTGTTGCCTCAAATCGATCGTCCTGACCGAGTTGGTGACACAGCAAGAGCTGCTGTAGTTGACGACCAATTCCCGCGCGAAAGCATTCAATATGAAGAAATAAAATCCTATCTGGCATCACATGGAGCATGTGATGCAGCGATTGAAAGTTTAAAAGAGAGCTGGGTGGAATATATCCAGAAATACCCCGAGCGTGTGCAACCATATGCATGGTGCAGTGAATGTGGGAAGAAGTTTGATGTTAAAAATGCCCTGCTGGCATGGAGTTTGGAATCGCGAGAACTGTTTGTTCTCGATACTGCGTGTCTTAACAAGTATATGCAATTCGATGAATTAGTATCGCGTCCATTATTAGGCATCACTCATGACGACCTGAGCGAGTTGGTTGAAAAGGATGAGGTGAGTGAATTAGACGCTAACGACATGATAGAACAATTGAATTTATGGGGCATAATACCAATTGCAAGTGAAGGATGTAACTTACAAAAAACTGTGAGCAGAAAATATACCCGTCGCCCGATATCTAATTCCAAGAGATATGTTGTTTTGCGGCGCGACAAATTTCAATGTGTACTATGCGGGGCCAGTGGCAGTGAAGCTAATCTCGAAGTTGACCATATTGTCCCAGTCTCACGAGGAGGAACAAACGACATTGGCAATCTTCGGTGTTTGTGCTTTAAATGCAATCGAGGGAAACACTCTAAAATTGAATAAATACAAAAAATCGCACAATCAGGTAGCCGGGCGCAATGGGGGACATCCTATATAACCCCTGTCAATCTTTAAGTATTTTCTTTTAATATCAACTTGTTATCGGAAATCATTTTCCCCCAGGCGCACCTCTCCATCAAGCCTGACTAGGCTTTGAGGGAGAAAAGGGGACAAATTTATTTTTTTCTAACTTGCCAGCCATGGAAAAATTTCCGCTCAGCTCGGGCATTATGCTTCAGCAAAACACTATTTGACATCCCGCCGTAAAGTAATTACAATGTAATTACTATGAAAGCATCTATTATAAAAATTGGTAATTCGCAGGGTATTCGGCTTCCAAAGCCAATTATTGAACAATGTGGCTTCAATAAGGAAGTAGAACTTGAAGTCCACAACCACGAAGTGGTTATTCGTCCGATAATAAGGCATCCTCGTCATAACTGGGAAAACGCATTTAAGGCTATGGCTGCAAATGGTGATGATAAATTACTCGAATCTCCTGCAACCAAGTGGGACGAGGAAGAGTGGGAATGGGAATAAAACGATTTGATGTATACCTCATCAACCTTGACCCCACAATTGGCCATGAAATAAAAAAAACAAGGCCATGCCTCATAATTTCTCCAGATGAAATGAACCCCTTTATCTCTACAGTCATTGTAGCCCCTATGACAACAAAGGGAAAAAGTTATCCTTCAAGAATTTCATGTACCTTTCAAGGTAGAAAAGGGCAGATAATTCTTGATCAAATTCGAACAATTGACAAAAAAAGGCTCGTCAAAAAACTTGGTGTAATCAGTAAGAAATCTCAGTCAAATACGCTGAGAATTTTACAGGATATTTTTGCTCCATGACATCATAGGAGAAAAAGGGGACGGATTTATTTTTATTTCGAACCCCTCGAAAATAAAATAAAATTTTTAGTGTTTTTTCGTGAAATTCGTGACTCAAAAATTTTCAGCCTAAATTATCTAAGATTTATATCCCCTTTTTATCTCCCTTCATATCATCCTTAAACAACGTATAGCCCCTGGTCATGGCGCAAAAATCGCCGCACATGGTACAGGTTTTACCATTTTCCGGGCTGCGACTTTGCCGGATCTCTTCAGCCTTGTCAGGAAACATCAACAACTTAAAATGATCCTGCCAGCGGCTGTCCCGCCGTGCCAGGGCAACCTGCTTTTCATGTTCACGGCCACGGCCATTGGCAATGTCGCCGATCCGTGCCGCCAGCCGCGTAGCCCTCACCCCCTCGCGCACATCGTCTTCATTGGGCAAAGCCAGATGCTCAGCCGGTGTGATGTAGCAGATCAGGTCAGCGCCATAACGGGCCGAGTTGGCAGCGCCGATTGCCGCAGTGATATGATCGTAGCCTGCGCCGCTGTCCGCCGGCAGGGGGCCGAGAACATAATAGGGTGCATTACCGCTCATCCTCTTCTCCAGCATAATATTGCCTTCAATCTCATCCAGGGGCACGTGACCCGGCCCCTCCACCATCATCTGGCAACCCATTTCCCGGCCCAGTTCGGCCAGTTCACAG
>JAGHCC010000015.1 GCA_021160685.1 Desulfobulbaceae bacterium
ATCTACATGTATTTTTCTTATCATGTTCGTGGACTTTTTTTGATGCGTTTATTTCTGGGCAGTTGAAAGCATAATAATTAATTTTTCTCTTTTAAATTTTATATGGGTTGGTCTGGGAATGTCAAGAAAATGAATTTAAACGTCATGCCGCGCTGAATGAGCAGTGCGGAAGGATCGTCTATGGTATAGCGGAATTGCTGTCCGGATATTATATTCTGCCCGCTGTATGGTGCAAACTTCGTGCTTCCCAAAGTGGAAATAGTTTGTCGGAAAGAAACATGAAAGGTTAGAAAGGGGGCTGGTGTTAAAAACAGGGCATAGACCGACTCTGTGGGGTGCTCCTTCTAAGTAACAAAAAAAAGGTAATGGGCTGATAATATAGAAAAAATTAGCTAGTTGAGCCGCAGAATGTCGAACAAGAAATTTTGAATGTCGAAGGAAGGTACTTTCTAATCAGATAACTTCCATACTTCATAATTCGACATTCACGGTGACCTCGATTTTTTTTGTTACTTTTAAAATAAATGCCGGTATCTTCACCCCGGTTATCTCGAAGTCTACGCTTATCTGCTGAATAGTTACTCAAATTTTAGAGTCTAATCATCCCGAATAACAGCCTGATAGCCAAAAACATGAGCGCTGCCAGGACCGATGTCAACAGCATAATCTTGATAGCTTGCCAAATGTGGAGATGGTTGATGGGCTCATCCGCGTCACCCAGGGTCGGTTTGGTCACTGTTTTGCCAAAATAGCTGCTCGATCCGCCAAGCTGGATGCTAAGCGCCCCGGCCACCGCAGCCTCGGAATGGCCGGAGTTCGGGCTGGCATGCTTTTTTCGGTCCCGAATCAATATCTCCAATGATTTTTTGGCATTGAGACCAAGAAGAAAGGAAGCCACTGGGACGAGGAGCCCGGTGAGCCGGGCCGGGATAAAGTTGGCAAGATCATCCAGCCTGGCTGAAGCCCAGCCGAATTTTACGTATTTTTCGTTTTTGTAGCCGAACATGGAGTCGCCTGTGTTGATTACTTTGTAAAGCATGGCGCCTATAGGGCCGGCTAGAATTCCATAAAAGAGAGGCGCGGTTACGCCGTCCACCATGTTTTCCGCCACGCTCTCCACAGTTGCCCGACTGACGCCTGCCTGGTCCAGCCTGCTCGTGTCTCGGCCGACGATCATGGCGACTCGCTGCCTGGCCTGGATCAGATCCTTGTCCCGCAGGGCATCGTAAACTTCTTTGCTGTGTTCGGTTAAATCTCTGGCGGCAAGTGTGGTGTAGAGAAGAAAAACGGCCGTCAGGTGGCCTAGCAGGGGGTGGAGCCATGCTGCGGCCCGAAGCAGGGCCATCACGCTCAGTCCGGTTATCAGCAACAGAAAGACAAGGGTCAATAGTCCCGCCAGCCGCTCATTGCGGATAAAGCGGCGGGAGATGTTTTCAGCTGTTGTGGCCAGAGCGCCGATGAGGCGGACCGGATGGGGGAACCAGCGCGGATCGCCGAGGAGAAGGTCGAGAAAGATGGCTCCAAGGGGATAAAGAATAATGGTGGAAAAATGAATATCCATTCTGTTCTGAATCTGGATGAGACCGGGTTAGGACTCTGATTCCGGGGCAGACCCGTTGGGTTTGCAGTTTTTGGCCGCGATCGTTTCAATTTTTTTGCCGATCTGGCCGGGAGTAATGGCGCAGGAAGCGGCAATTTCACTCCAGCTTTGTCCCTTGTCCAGATAACCGGTTGCCAGCTCTTTCGGTGATCTGCCACACTCCTGAGACAGCGCAAGCAGCACAACAATCATTTTGTCGTCGAGACCTTTTGCGCGAAACTCTTTTATTTTATTTTCATTCACATTGAAACAGTCTTCGATCACAGCAGCGCTTGCCCGGGCAGTCGCTGATTCTTCATTGCCGGCGCTGAGCGCAAGCACGACTTTATCCTTTTTTCCGCTTGAATTGATTTCAACAGAACTGACAATCTGCTGCCAGGAAAGACCGGTTGCACGTTCTTTGAGAAACTGTTGAAAGTCTGCATCAAGAATGCGGGACAAGTAGAGGGCTGTGAGCAGATCTGCAGAACTGACACCATGCTGCATCTTCAGCATGATGATTGACCTTTTGGAAACAGGATACATTCCAGCAAGAAGAGAGTTGAAGCCGGTTGCCAGCATATAGTCGTCTGCCGCAAATTTCTGGGTTGCATTGTACTCGCGGTTTTGAAAGCAATGACAGTTGATGGCTGACTCGGCCCGGCAGCCCTCTGCCGACCAGAGAAATAGTGCAATCAACACCATCAGGATCTTGAGAGCATTGAGACACGGTAAAGAGAGTTTTTGTTTATTGATTTTTGTCATTAGTTTTAGTAACAATTTTGCATTAAACAGAATATTTATGCTTTGCCAGGCGGGCGAGTAAGAAATCAGCAATCTGATCAGCGCCGTTTTTTTTCATAACAGGTCCTCGTTTCATGCTCAAGAGTTCAGGCAATTTTCCCAGCCACTTTCCGTTGAGAAATTCTTCCTCGCCGATGGCTGTTCCTGTCATTTTACGTTCAATAAAGTTTACCAGGATCTCTGCTTCAGGGAAACGTTTTCGGCTGATATATCCCACCGGCACACCGGCTTGATACGCCTCGGCAAGAGTGCTGTAGCCCACCTTGCAGATGAGTGCATCGCAGCCGGACACCAGATCCACGTGCGAAATTCCTGAATTTTGTCCAAGAAGTAGCGCGTTTTTACTTAATTGCCAAGTTTTGTCTGTGCCGGCAACAATAAAGAAGATGTTTGAATAACTCGTAAGAGATTTCAAAAAAGGCAGATCAAGGGGGACACCGCCCATACTGATTAAAACACTTTTTTTTGTATTCGCAGGGAAAAGTTTTCGGATTGCCGCAGGCTCCGATTGATTTTTTCTGAAAACAGGTCCGACGCTGAGATCCGCTTTACAGGGCAGGCAGACCGGCTCGGTCTGGATATGAAAGGTTGCCTGCCGGAACCAGTCGTCAAGATACTCTGCATAATACTGGAGCCGGGGCTCTATTGCAAAATATGGTTGATAAATCCAGTCCCAGGTAAAGTTTTCAATGAGAGCTGATGGCAGGCTGCACTCTTTGGCCACGGCAATGCCAAGGGGCGCAATATCACAGAGGATGAGAGCGCATTTATTGCACTCTCGGCTAAGAGAAGCGATCAAGCCGGGATCATACGGCAGCAGATGTGACAGTTCTTCAAAGGTTTGACCGGGATTTTCCTGCAGGGCATTGTGCTGGACAAGGCCGACATCCGTCAGCTGCTGGTGATAGATGAAACAGTCAAGTGATTCGCGAAAGAGCCATTCCGGCACAGTGGTAAATATATGGAAAATCAGGCCGGAACGCTGTTGTATCATGCTCTGCATGACAGCAATGGCCCTGGTGGCATGACCAAAACCATGGGAAGAGATGAAAAAAGCTATCTGCATGGCAAATCGTGATGTCGTAGCCCATCCCACTCCTTAAGGGAGAGGGATGGGGGAGGGGATATGCATCTTAATAAAACAGATTTCATGGACGACTAAAGAAGATCTCTAACCTCACGTCCTTCCTTCATGTCGGTTCCTTCCAGATAACGTTTAATGGATTCGGCGGCCACCTTGGCCTGATAGGCGGCCTTAGCCACGGTCTGAGGTCCGAGAACGGAATCTCCGGCCGTAAAAATCCCGTCTTTCGAGGTCTGCATGGTCACGGGATCAACCACATAGGTGCCCCAGCTGGTCAGTTCAAAATCAATTCCTTTATCCATAATGTGGTTGACATTCTGGCTGATGGCCGGAATGATGGCGTCCGCATCGATCATAAAATTTGAACCTTCAATCACCACAGGACGGCAGCGACCTGAAGTGTCGCACTCGCCAAGTTTCATGCGCAGACATTCAATTTTGGTTAATTTGCCGTTTTCTCCGTGAATCTTGATCGGAGCTGCCAGCATTTCAATTTTGACGCCTTCTTCCTCAAGATGGTCGATTTCGGCCTTGGAAGCCGGCATTTCCGCCTTGGTGCGGCGGTAGAGGATAAAGACCTTGTCCGAGCCGGTCCTCAAGGCTGTCCTGGCCACATCTATTGCGACATTGCCGCCACCGACCACAACAATGTTTTTGCCCAGATTCAGGTTTTCGCCCAGGTTCACGCGCCGCAGGTAGTCAACGCCATGGAGAACACCATCAAGATCCTCGCCCTCGATGCCGAGCTTTCTGCTATCATGGGCACCGACAGCATGAAATATCGCATCATACTCCTCCTGAAGCTGTTCAATGCTAATATCCTTGCCAACAGTTACATTGTTTTTCACTGTTACACCGCAGCTTTTCAGGGCGTCAAATTCGGCCTCGACAATTTCACGTGGCAAGCGATAGGCAGGGATTCCCACTGTCAACATGCCGCCATCGATAGGCAGGCTTTCAAAGATTGTGCAATGATAACCCTCGTGGGCGAGATAATAGGCCACAGTCATGCCGGCTGGGCCGGATCCGACAATGGCGACTTTTTTATTTTTTGGCAGGGCACATACGCGGGAGAGATCCTTGCCATTGGCCACCATCCAGTCGACGATGTAGCGTTCCAGCATGCCGATTGCAACTGGATCACCCTTCTTGCCGCGCACACAGGAGCCTTCGCATTGAAATTCCTGGGGACAAACCCGGGAACAGACAGCCGGCAGAGAGTTTTTATCCCGAACGACCCAGTAGGCCTCTTCGAGCTTTCCGTCCCGCAACAGGGAAATAAATTCGGGAATCCTGTTGTTGAGGGGACATCCTTTTCGGCAGGTTGGTTTTTTGCACTGCAGACAGCGATTTGCCTCCCGCACTGCGGTTTCTTCGTCAAATCCCGCAGTCACTTCTTCAAAATTTGTAATACGATATGCCACATCAAGTTCATCAGGATGTTGCCGTTCAATAGCCATACGTTCTTTTGGTTTCATAGCACCTCCTTCTTGTCAATCAATGAGAAAACGAAAAAGCTGAACAGTTCGATGATTTGCTTTTATCTCAATCGGTAAACAGCGCAGGGAAGAGATCTGAAAATCATTTCATCCGGGTGTGAAAATGGGTAATTATACGGATAATCAGCAGGTTACATTAAGGAAGGGGAAAGGTAATACGTTTTTCAATAGTTTTCATTACTAAAATTGATTTTTACAAAAAAAAGGCTGCAGGTAATTAACCTGCAGCCTTGAAGGTGCAAAAAAATCAGGGGATTAACCCCTGATAATCTCTCTTAACCCATCAGGGGATTTGCGTACAGCAGAATCAGAGAGATAACCAGACCATAAATGGTCAGGGACTCGATAAGAGCCATACCAAGAATCATGGTAACGGTCAGTTTACCAGAAGCTTCGGGGTTACGGGCGGTACCAAGACAAGCACCCTCACAAGCGCTACCCATACCAATACCACAACCAAGAGCAGCCAGACCAACTGACAGAGCAGCAGCAATACAGATCAGAGGAATTGTCAATCCGCCTGCAGCAGCAGCTCCTTCAGAAGCCATTGCAACGCTAGCCATGCCAAGTACCATCAGTGATGTTAAAATTCCAACTTTTTTCATGTTCATCCTCCTTACAGGATTTAAAAAAATTAATATTTGGCCTTCTTCTAGAAGATCTATTTTAAAATTTATCAATGAGCGTGCTCAATGGCGCCTTTACAGTAAATCAAGGTCAGCAGTACAAAAACCATTGTCTGGACAACGGAAACCAGGACACCAAGGCAGAGAATCGGCAGCGGTCCGAAGTAAGCGCCGGCCAGCAGGAACAGGATTGACAGCAGAGTTTCTTTCGCCATGATGTTTCCGAAGAGACGAATGGAGAGAGAAAGAAGACGGGCAAGATTACTGATGAGCTCAATGGGAAGCATGAGCGGGATCAGAGCAGGCATGGGCCCTGTAAAATGTTTGATGTATCCAATGCCGTGTATTTTGAGACCCAGGAAATGATGAACAACCCAGACAATAAGGGTGCATCCCAAGGTAATGTTAATGCTTGAAGTAGGTGACATGAAGCCCGGCATTAATCCAATGAGATTGGCGACAAGAATAAACAGGGCAAATGTTGTAATAAGAGGAAAAAGAGCCTTGGCGTAGTGCTCGCCAATCATTTCTTCATAGAAATCAGCCAAAAAACCTAAGATGGCTTCCCAGAAGTTCTGACCTTTACCGGGGATTAATTCCATATTTCCCAACGTCAGTTTCGGCATAATAACAAGAAACGCCATGACCAGCCAAGTATAGGTCATGTATGGTTCACAAAGCTTTTCGAGCATCCCATGGCCGATTGGGCCATGGGGAACCGGTAGTCCCAGTTTTTCCAATATGATTGAAATAAATAGTATTGGATGTTCCATAAGTTACGAAGCCTCCTCCAGATTAAAAAAAATTCTTTTTGTCTCAGGTGCCACGGTGATGCCGATACTGAGGAGCACCGTTGACAATCCTATTAATAATCCACAAATATTTAAAGTGCCGTACTTGACTACGCAAAAAAGAATCGCAACCAGTACTGACAATCTCGCATAATATTTAATCAGGAAACGACCCTTCACCGCTGTCAGCGGTCCCTTCATTAGGCGGGTCAGGTCCCTTTTCATCAACTCAAAGCTAACACAGGAAATCAGGCTGCCGACAAAAAATGCCAAGGCCATTGCCGCAGAA
>JAGHCC010000072.1 GCA_021160685.1 Desulfobulbaceae bacterium
AACTTAGAGTGTCTTTAAAAGAAAAAGAACGCGTCGGTGGTCACAAGGAAATCATCGCCAGAATTAGCCCAACAAAGTGCTAAACCCGACCAAAAGGGGCGGCCTCTTTTCGGACTTGCGAAGTGTCGTGTTTTCGTTCTTTTTTCGTAATCCTCATTTCCTTTTGGCCGGTTAGCAAAACGTTAGACTTATGGAATAAGGCATGGAAGCACCACAGTATCAGCAACTTCAGGGAAGTGGCAATTTCTCAACGCCTGCAGGCAGCTTCTCCTCGGAATTCCTGCTTCTCCGCAATCCCTTTTGGATGGGAGTGCTGGCAACTACGGAGAACCAAATTGAGCCATTTCGCCAGTTCGTCTCCAATTCGGGTGTCTGGCAGCTTCGTGGGACTCTTCAAGATGGGAGAGCGGTACAATCCGATTCTCTGCTTGATACCGGTCCAACTGAGCCACCTTACAACGTTGGCTTCACTGTCTTGAAGGGCGTTTCCATAGGTGAGCTACGTGAGGATCCGCCACTAAGGAGCGAATTCCCACTGGTCAACTGCTTCGAGGGGGCTATTTCGATGCGTCATCAGGGCTGGGAGCTTACTATCTCAGCAGATCAATCGGTGAAGAATGTGGAGATCCTTTCCAAGCAATGGAAACTTCCCTGCGAGGGTATGACCCTCCATTGCAGTTGCCCTGGCAAGAAGCTCGAGGATCACCTTGACATCGCCAGATCTGTCATGATGCTTGCTTGCATCACTAGCCTTGGGAACAGGCGTCTCCAGTCATCGACACATTCTCCATTGGCCTTCATCGGAATTGGAGTCTTGGCGGTTCATGTCTGATGACGAGTTGGGGCCCGGGCTTGCGATTCCCTCCCACAAGCTGGGTGACTTCCTCGCAACTGCCCTCCCAGCTATGGAATCCCTACTGCCTGAACAAAAAGCATTAGTTCGGTTGGCGACAACATACATAAACCTCTCCGAAAGGCCGTACTTGGATACTCGTTTACTCTCGATCATGCAGGTGTGGGAATTCTTCTCAATGGCCTGGGTGGAGAAACCTACCCTTCCAGCGGATCTGCTATGTCTTCGGTCACGGATCAAAAGGCTTCTTAGGGATTGGAGGCAGGATCATTCCTCCAGAGATCCAGATGGCTTTTGGGGCAGTCGACTTGTATCGGCCCTGGATTGGCATAGCCTCCATCTGCAAGTGGAGGAATTCGCATCAATATGGAACGTCGATCTACAGAGGCTTGGAGTCGATTTGACACTACTGAGACGCGTTCGCAACAGTGTAGTTCATACGGGTCGGTTGCCGGAAGCTCCGTCGGTAGATGAGGAGAGCCGAGTCAACCTTCTTCGAAATGCGCGGTACGCTTTGCGGCTCGTTCTGCTCCAACTCCTTGGCTATCGCGGTCTCGTGATGGTGAGCGAAAACGGGTGGAAGGCAATCAAGAAGATGGATGAAGCTCTCTCAGGCAAATATGGTGCTGTCTAACAATCTGCTGGTTGGGACGCGCAAACAGCCGCGCGCCCCACAGCAGTACGTTAGCTTTACAAAGAAATAAAAAGAGAATCATGATTAAGAAAAATAATACATCTTTTTTTGTTGCAACGGTTGTATTCGCAGGGTTGCTATTTTTCTCAACATATGTCTCAGCAATAGCATCATCTGATTGTGACAATTTGAAAGGCTGTGAAAGGAAATTCTGTGAGATAGAAAGACAGCTTAACATTGCACAAGAAAAAGGTAATAAGCGTAAAGCCGATGGATTAAGAAAATCTTTGGATAATGCTAAAGAACATTGCACAGACAATGGGCTTAAGGAAGATTTGATCAGAGAGATAGAAGAAGCTCAAAAAGAGATTACAGAGTATGAATCCGACCTCAAAGAAGCTGAGGAATACGGAAAAAAGGATAAAGTTCGTAAGTACCAAGTAAAGATAGAAGAAAAGAAAAACAAAATAAAGGGCCTTGAAGATGAGTTATCCAGTTTGAATTAATGACATTTAAAACAAGTTGCCTGTAGAATACAAACCTCTAAAAATATAGAAGCAAACCCTTTGGTTTCAGGCAATGCAGGCTTAAACGAAGTCGTATGCAAAAAAATGCATTTCTGGTTGTCCCAAGATGACTATGTGTCTGTTATTGTATAGAATAAGTCAGCTAACAAGGTGCTGCAAGGGACCAGCGGGCAGCGCGGTTTTCTGGAATCCAGTCTGTTTGTTCAAAGCCCAGGTTAATACAAATTAGTTGCTGCAAATCCAGCTGGCCCCTGAGCTTGAACCTTAGGCTTACTCAACTCATGAAAATCGAAAACAGAGAGGAAATGTTATGACAAAGTGGCTCGCAGGAATTACGGCAACGGTTATCGCAGGTGTACTTATCTTCTGGTTTACAGAAGGGTTTAGACAACCAACTCCTCCTAGCGTTGCACCAGGGAATCCACCAAGTAAACCAAGTGTGATCGGCGGTCCAATTACAGTTAGATGTTCGGCTAACCCGCATGTATTGCAAC
>JAGHCC010000273.1 GCA_021160685.1 Desulfobulbaceae bacterium
ATGAAAACATGTGCCTGCTGATTTTTTATTCTCATTTGTTGTCAGCAACCAGAACGTGATTATGTTCGTAGTTGTTCAGGACATCTGCAATGAGCTGGCGCCTGACCGCGTGCATGTCGGCAAGTTTGTCCATCATTTTTTCCCGGAAAGTAGCGATGGTTTCCAGGCGCCACTGTGTCAGGGCTTCCTCGATTTTTGGCTTGAGATTATCCCGGGCAACCTTGTTGGCAATAATATCAACGCCCACGGCAATGACAGCACCGATGCCAAAGGTGATGATGGATGTAGCCAGTCCTTCTGCAATAACTCCGCTTTCCATCAGGAAAGTGCCAATGGCGGGTGCCAGCCAGATATCTGCTGCTACGCCGGTGATCTCCACGCCGATCTGAACACCGGCAGTTTCAGCTACTAAAGTTCCTGAAAGATCTCTAATATTGTTTCTCAGTTCCCGGATGCATTGGGTGGCTGATTTACCTTCATGCTTCAATGTGTTGATGTCTTCCGCCAGCAGCTTGCCCAGTTCCATTTCCAGTTGGCTGTTATTCCGGCGCAGTTCAAAGCCGATGGAGCCAATTGTGGTTTCCAGTTCCTTCTCAAGATTTTCTGAACCGCCGAAATGAGTATCAAATTTATTTTCCAGGAATGTTTCAAGGCGTTCTCCTTCGCGATGTGGAACCAGGGCGACCAGCATGAGAGCGGGGGAAATATCTTCGGGAAGTTCCCATTTCAGATCTTTAACCATGTACCAGAGCATCTGTGCTTTTGATGTCAGGCTGAAGAGGTCGTCAAGAAACGGATCAAGGTTGCTTTCAACTTGATCAAAATATTTGTTCAGGTCCGCAATGCCCTCATCGATCAGTTTCAGGTCAGCAGCCTCACATTCATGAATGGCCGGCTTGAATTTTGACGGGATTGTCTCTTTGGCGCCAATAATGCCGGAATAGGACAAGAAAATGGCTGATGCTAAAGTGAGTAAAAACAGGGTCAGAATAATGCGCAACATGGTAATCCGGTTAATTTCTCTCGGTTTATTCTTTTTGCTTTTCTCAAATTTTGTCATGGTTATTTCTCCTTTTCCGGTTTATTGTTTGCTTTGCCGGTTTCTGAAAGTTGAACTCTGATGGATTCACTTCTACTTTATTTCGCAACTCACAAAAAAAGCAGCATGAATTCCGCTTCTGGGATTGGTGTAAAGGTAGAGAACGTGGTGAGATAAAGAAGGATTGACCTGCCGGGTGCCGGTGCCGATCGACCGGGCTAAATTACCTGCCGATTTTGATTTCCTGTCGACGAACTGATTCCGGTATGTTATGTAAGAAAGCCCCGGTGGGAATAGAGCAGGTACTTGTCATACAACCTGTTCGGGGACTGTCTCGGGAAAACGGCAGGCCCTGGTTTTTTTCACTGGGAGTGTTGATCTGCAAAGTATGTAATTCCTTTTTTTAAACCATTGCCATGAACAGGAACTACGATGGATGTTTCCGTTATAACGCCACTGGTTGCAGGCCTATGGATAACGTGAATCTGGGCAACCTCAGCTTTGCCGCTTTCCAGGTGACTTTTCGGGTGGTTTCGGATGAACCTGTCAGGTTGCCGTCCCATACCGGCTCGGCCCTGCATGGGGCTTTTGGCTGGGCCCTGGGCCGGGTGGCTTATGGCCGCAAACGATCCTGCAATGATTGTCCGATACGTTCAGAGTGTCGTTACGGCAGCCTGTTTGAATATATTTTCAGGGCTCCAGCAGACCATCCTTTCATTGCGCCTGAATATGATTACCTGCGTCTGACCTACACCAACCGTGAATTACTTAATCTCAGGGAATTTCCACCGCCTTACATTATTGTTCCGGCCCCCGGCGGGCGTTATGACCAGAACGAGGATATCGTTTTTATTCTTGTCCTGGTTGGTATGGCCGTTCGTTTTTTCCCCTATGTTGTCTGTGGGCTTGAAATCTTGGCCGCAGGGCGGCTTGGTGATAACCGCAAGGCCCGCGTCCGGCTTGAGGAAATTGTGGCTCTTGACTGCCTTGAGCCCGGGGCCGGAATTCCTCTCTACAACCCCCTGAGCCGGGAGATTGTTGCTCCCGGGCTGGTCTTCGATCTGGACTGTTTTACCCAGCCTTCAGATTCCTTCTACCTGCGGCATAACGACGTGATCCGTCTTGGTCTGCGTTTTTTGACCCCGCTCCGTTTCCGGGTTCGGGAAAAAGTTTCTTCGAAGCTCGATTTCATGGTTTTTATCCGGCTTTTACTGCGTCGAATTCTCCTCCTGTCAGTTCACAGTCGCCTTGCGGATCCATTGCCCCAGCATGAGCTTCTGACGGTTGCCGGGACCGGCGAGGTTGAGCGGCAACGCTTTTCCTTTGGTGTCGTCAGCCGGGGGCGGAAGTCACTTTATGGTCTTGTCGGTGAGTTGGTTGCAACGGGCTGTTTTGAACCTCTTCTGCCATATATACAGCTTGGAATCTGGCTTCATATCGGCAAGGCTGCCACCCTGGGATTCGGTCATTATGAACTTTTCTTTTCAGAAGCCGGCAGCCGGGATGGATCATGATTTACCTGGTGGTCTACGATATTGTCGACGATCGGAAACGGGCAAAAATTGCTGGGCTCCTCAAGGATTATGGCTTCCGGGTCCAGAAAAGTGTTTACGAATGCCGTTTGGAAGCCGGCCGTTTTCGGGAACTCCGGGAGCGGCTCGGCAAGTTTGTTGACTGCCGGGAGGACAGTATTATCATGTATCCCCTCTGCGCCGACTGCCGCCGTGGTCGCCGGCCGCTCGGGATCGGGCATGACCCTTTTGAACATGATTACCTGGTCCTCTAGTCCCGGTTTCCGGTTTCGCCGACATGGGAGGGAAAATGCAGACTGTTTATCTGCACGGCCACGGTTTGCGCCTGGGGCGGGAATCCCGGCATATCGTGGTGCGTAAGGATGGGGAGATTATCAGGGAGATTCCGGTTGTTAATCTGAAGCGTCTCCTGGTCTTTGGCAGCGTTCAGCTGACGACGGAGTTGATGCATTTCCTGACTGGGCAGGGAGTTGATGTTGCTTTTTTCTCTATTTATGGCCGCTACCGCTTTCGTCTGGTGTCTGAAACCTCGAAAAACATTCCTTTGCGCCTGGCCCAGTACAGGAATCAGCAGGATGAAAAATTCTGCCTGCGGTTCAGCCGGAGTATTATCCGGGCCAAGATAGGCAATCAGCGCAGTCTGCTGATGCGCCGCCGCCGGGACCGGCTGGACGTTAACCTGGATGAAACCATTTTTTTTCTGGAAAACTATCGCCTGAAAGTTGCGGCAGCCTCCAGCCGCGAACAGTTGATGGGTCTGGAAGGAAGTGCTGCGCGGGTTTATTTCTCTGGATTTGGCCGTCTCCTTAAAGGTGGTTTCAGCATGACTGGCCGCCATTATCATCCCGCTACAGATCCGGTCAACGCTCTTCTGAGTTTCGGTTACTCCCTGCTTTTTTACGAACTCAATGGGCTTGTGCAAGCGCACGGCCTTGATTCTCTGCTGGGTTGTTATCACGCTGTCCTCTACGGTCGTGCCTCTCTGGCTACCGATATTATGGAGGAGTTTCGGGCGCCGCTTATTGACCGCCTGATTCTCAACCTGATCAATAAGCGGGTGATCAAGACCGGGGATTTTACCAGTTGTCGGGGACCCGGCATCGTCCTCAATGATGTGGCCCGTCGCCGGTTTGTCAGCGGTTACGAGAACTTCGTCAGCCGGGTTTTCCTGGACCGGCGCAGCGGTATGAGAAAGAATTACCGCGGTCTTGTGCGGGACAGCGTGTTGTCCCTGGAACAGGCATTCCTGGATGACAGCCAGGAATATCACCCCTTTCTGTATTCATCCTAAAAACATGTTTCCCCATGTCGGTTATGTCAGTTGACGTGGGTAACAATGAATGGAATGTATGAAACTTTTACTAAAGTCTCGAGACATGATTGACGAAGTGATATAAAAGGCACTCACGAATGCGATCAGGGGTCGGCTGTGCGTTTGATGGAGGACAATCTGCCAGGTGTTTGTGCTGGTTTCTCGGATCTCCGATGGGGCGCTTTTCCCGGAGTATTCGCGAAAGATGGTAAAATACTGAAG
>JAGHCC010000419.1 GCA_021160685.1 Desulfobulbaceae bacterium
AATGATTACATTAAATCCTGAGGTGGCACAAAGTAATCCGATCTGCAGGCCCATGGTGCCGGCTCCCAGGATCAGGATGTTTTTTATATCGTGGTTTTTCATAAGCTTTTCGTATCCTGTAAATTAAGTGAATAAATTGCCTACGCCAGCATGCCGCCGTCACAGACGATGCTGGTGCCGGTTGTAAATGAGGCCGCGTCCGAGACCAGATAGAGCACGGCTCCGGCAATCTCTTCCGGTTCGGCGTAGCGTCCCATGGGGATTTGGCTCAAGGCAAAATTGAGAATTTTCTCGGAAGAGATGAGGGCACTGGCAAACTTGGTGTCAGTCAGGCCCGGCAGCAGGGTGTTGACCCGGATGCCTTTGGGGGCCAGTTCCCGGGCCAGAGTCTGGGTCATGTTGGCCAGGGCCGCCTTGGTTGCTGAGTAAACGCCCTGGAACATCCCGGGTTTTACCGCGTTAACCGAGGCCACGTTGACGATAGCACCGCTCTTTTTCATCAAGGGCACCGCATATTTGATCATGAAAAACGGCCCTTTAAGATTGACATCCAGGGTTTTATTCCAGACCTCCTCATCGGCAGTAATCATGTCGCCGAAATGGGGATTGGTGGCCGCATTATTGATCAGAATATCGAGAGTTCCGTACTTTGCCACAATCCGTTCATAGAGGGCCTCGATCTGCTCCGGGTGTCCGGTATGGCAGGCCATGGCCTCAGCCTTAAACCCCAGTTCTCTGATTCCTGCGGCCGCGGTTTCCAGATTTTCGAGCTTCCGGCTTACGAGGATACACTGGGCTCCGTATTGGGCCAGTTTCCGGGCAATTGCCAGGCCGATTCCCCGACTCGCACCGGTGATGACCGCGGTTCTTCCTTCCAGATTAAAATCTTTCATCTCTATTTTCCTCCAATAAAAAAATTACAAAGTGGACGATTCAATAACTTTAAGAGCGGCGTTTTCCAGGGCCTTGACCACAAAAATCAGTGAGGCAAAGCGCTTGTTGTCTGTGATTTTATGATAATAGCGGTAATAGATCTGCTGGGCAATGACTGTCAGCCGGAAGAGGCCGAAAGTGTAATAGAAATCAAACTGCCGGGTATTGCGTCCGGTGCGCTCCGCATAATGATCAAGGATTTCACGCCGGGTCAGGGCCCCCGGCATATTGGTCGGCATGGTGCGGATCATCTGCATCTCCTTGGGGTCATTCTCTTCGACCCAATAGGCGAGCGAGTTGCCGAGATCCAGTAGCGGATCACCATAGGTTGTCATCTCCCAATCGAGAACCCCGATAATCTTTTCCGGGTTGTTGATATCCAGGACGACATTGTCAAATTTATAATCATTATGGACAATCGTGGGCTGGTCTGTATCTGCTGGCATTTTTTCTTTAAGCCAGGCCATAATAGTTTCACAATCGGGGGCGTCATCGGTTTTGGCTTTGCGATAGCGCGTGCTCCAGCCCTCCACCTGGCGCTGCACATAACCTGCCGGTTTTCCGATAAAATCGAGGCCGCAGGCTTTGACGTCAAGGGCATGGATGTCCGCCTGGAGATCGGTGAGGGTGAGGCAGAGGTTGCGGGCCTGCTCTTTGGAGAAATTAAGTTCCGGGGGCAGATCTTTGCGCAAAATGATACCGGATAATTTTTCCATTACAAAAAAGGGAGAGCCGATGATTGATGAGTCTTCGGTGTAGGCCAGTGGTTTCGGACAGTAGGGAAATACCGGATAAAGGGCTTTTAAGACCTTGTATTCACGTCCCATGTCATGCCCCGCCTTGACCTTGGCTCCGATTGGGGGCCGTCGCAAAACCATCTGTTTGCTGCCCATCTCAAGCAGATAGGTGAGGTTGGAATAACCGCTGGGAAACTGGGTGATGATTATGTCGCCGCTGAGATTATCAATATTTTCCTGCAAAAATTTTTTTATAGCAGCCGGGTCGATCTCTTCGCCGGACCTGATGCTTACGGCCTTGTCTATTGCGGTCATAATATTACCTCTTCACTAATCAGTTTATTTACACGTTGCCGCCCGTTTTTTTACCAGGCAGAAAGTTTCGATAATGTCGATCAGATGATCGGCAAATTGATCGACGGAGACCTTTAATTTCCGGTATTTCCAGCGTTTCAAGTACCACTCCTGCTGCATAGCTTTGATCATACTGGCGGTCAGTTCATGGTTCCCGGGTTTGAAAAGAGCCTGTGTTTCTCCAAGTACCAGAATATCTGTAAGAATTTGCTGAGTATACTCCTCCATCGATTTAACCGCTTTAAGCTTGGTCGGTTTAATATTCCGGGCTTCCATGAAGGTGAAGTAAAACCAGGGCCGGTAAAATTCGGAAAGAAAGATATGGGCTCTGATTACCGCCCTCAGTTTCTCTCGGGGATCTTCGCTGGTTGTAAGTACCTTTGCAAGATCTTTTTTTATAATCAGCCAGCCCTGGGTCTGGATGATATTGAGAAGTTTTTCCTTGCCGGTGAAATAGGCGTAGAGAGAACCTAAGCTCATGCCGGTTTCCCGGCTTAAGTCCCGCATGCTCATGGCCTGGAAGCCTTTTTTGTAGGTAATCCTGAATACGGCGTTGAAGATTTTTTCCAGATTGTCAACGGCGGTTTTCTCTTTTTTTGTCCGGATAGTCTCCCGGTTCTGGAGAAATACCTCCCGCGCAATCTCCCGGCTGGAGGCGGCGTATAATTTTTTGAACTCCAGGTAATTCATTGAAGGCTCATTTTTTCGCTAATTTTTTCAAAATTCGTTTCGCGACCGAACTTTTATGGACTTCGTCGGCTCCATCGTAGATTCTGGCGGCCCGTTCATGGCGGTAGAGATAGGCCAGGATAGTATCGTCGGTCATGCCTAAGCCTCCATGGGCCTGGAGGGCGCGGTCGACAATTTTATTCATGGTGTTGGCGACCATGAATTTGATCGTCGAGATTGAATCCCGGGCCGCGGCGGCCCCGTTTTCATCAATTTGCCAGGCCGCGTTCAGGGTCATAAGCCGGGCCGCCTGGAGTTCGGCCGCTGATTCGGCAATCCAGTTTTGAATCGTCTGCTGCTGACCCAACGTTTTGCCGTCAGGAGAGATCACCCGTTCATTGGCCCGTTTGCACATAAGATCAAAAGCCCGCTGACAGATTCCGAGCCAGCGCATGCAGTGATGGATGCGGCCCGGGCCTAAACGATCTTGGGCCATAACAAAGCCCTGTCCTTCAGCACCTAAAAGGTTTTCCTGCGGTACCCGGCATGATTCAAAGAGAATTTCGCCGTGACTGAAATAACCGCTGCCTTCATGGCCCATAACTGGGATATTGCGCACTAGGTTGAAACCGGGCGTGCCGGTCGGGACAATGATCATACTGGCCTGACGATAGGTTGAGGCTTCCGGGTTGGTGACCGCCATGGTGATCGCAAATTTGGCCCCGTCGGCGGCCGTGGTATACCATTTGTGGCCGTTGATGATGTAGTCATTGCCGTCCTTGACCGCCGTGGTTTCGAGCATTACCGGATTTGAGCCCGGCATATCGACCTCGGTCATGGCAAAGCAGGATCTGATATCGCCCTGCACCAGCGGGTTCAGGTAGCGCTCTTTCTGTTCATCGGTACCGTGATCGTGCAGGATTTCGACGTTACCGGCATCCGGGGCTTGGCACCAGAAAACATAATGACCTAAAGGTGAATAGCCTAGAGCTTCAGAGACTAGGCCATGTTCCAGCAGCGAGAGCCCCATGCCGCCGCACTCCACCGGGAAGTTGGGGGCCCAGAGTTCCATCTTTTTGACCATCTCCTGTTTTTCCCGGATTACCGGCAGCAT
>JAGHCC010000311.1 GCA_021160685.1 Desulfobulbaceae bacterium
CAGGGGGAAAAAGGTCCGGGCAGTCGCAGCCCAGCGCATTTTAACTCATCCCGGTTCAGAAAACCCGGCCACTTTTCTTGCTTTTCTGTCCACAACCAAAAAAATCATTTCCGCCGGGGAAAAAGGACCTGTTCTGATCCGTCATCTCGGTTCCAGGGCAAAAAACAAAGTTTTGACGAAACCTGCCGCACCTGTCACCTCACTGGCTGCCGGTTCCACTGCAAATCTCATTGCCACTGGGCTGCAAAACGGCGCCATTCTTCTGTCTTTTCTGCTGAAAAACAAACAATCAATTTTGAAGACTGGAGATAAACCGGTCTTAAGCCTTACTTTCAGTCCGGATAACCGCTGGCTGGCCGCCGGAACCGGTGCTGGAGAAATAAAACTGTACAATCTTGCCAGTGGAAAAAGCAAAACTATCGTGACCCGGCAAAGGATTGCAATTCGATCTCTTGTCTTCTTAAATGACAAACCAGAACTGCTGAGCGGGGATGAAAAAGGCAATATCCTGCTCTGGAAAAATGGCGCAAATGAGCATGACCGTTCATTCGGCGGTCATGTCCTGCCGGTTCATTCACTGTCGGCAAGTCAAGATGGCGGAACCATTGCCTCTGCTGGTCAGGACCGGCGGGTCCATGTCCATGACAGCGGAACCGGCCACTGTCAACATTCAATCCAGGCCCACGACGATGCTGTCACAGCCGTACTCATTGCGGCAGATAACACCAGCCTGATCACCGGCAGCGAAAACGATATCATCAAAGTTTGGGATCTGCGGACAGGCGAGGAAAGGCTAACCCTGGACGGCAGGGGGGGCGGCATTCGCAGTCTGGTGCAGGGGCCGAGACCCCACAGCTTTCTGGCGGGAAGGCAAGACGGTGCCATTGTTTTATGGATGATTATTTATCAACTCGACTTTTAAAGAGATTTTATGTTGGACTTTATTAAAAACTTTTTTCGTTTTTCTTCTCTGCATCTTTCCTCTTTCGGTCGCACAGACACGGGCATGGTCCGTAAAAACAATGAGGACAGTTTTTCTGTTCTGCCGGACAGGCAAATCTTTCTGGTTGCCGATGGCATGGGAGGACATCGGGGGGGCGAAGTGGCCAGTCGGGTTGCAATTGAAACTCTGGTGCACCATTTTTCTCCCAGAGCGGTCCGAAATATGAGCAGCAATCCAGAAGAGATCCGTCATGCACTGACAAGTTCTTTTCGTCATTGCAATCAGGTTGTGATGGATCAAGCGGCTGAAGATGACAATCTGCAGGGAATGGGTTGTACTCTCATAGCATGCCTGATTGCCAGAGACACCGCCTATATCTGTCATGTGGGCGATGTGAGATGTTATCTTGTCCATGGCTCGAAATTCACACAAGTCACCACCGATCATACCTATATGGCGGAACTGGCAAGCGACGAATTCGCCACACAGGGACCCAATTTATCAAGAAGCGTTCTCAGTCGGGCCATTGGCTATCCCTTTGCGGAAGACCCGGAATTCCACGCGTTTGATCTGCACAAGGGTGACAGGATCCTGCTCTGCTCGGACGGCCTCTGGTCCATGGTAGAGGATGCGGAACTGGAGAAAACTCTTCTCCAATCAGCCACATCTGAAGAAGCCTGCGAGAATCTGGTTCATCAGGCTAATGAGGCTGGCGGCAAGGATAATATCACGGCAGTGACAATTTTCTGTTAAGACCGCCTCCTTGCCTGTTCAAGCTTCAACCAGAGGTGTTCCATGGCCTGGCGCATCTTTTCATCTTTCAGGGTAGAGATCATCTTGTCAAATTTTTCTTTTCTTTGAGGATCGGGCGGAGTCGACTGGAGTTCGGGTGATTTCTGTTCCGGCTGCGGCCGGGACCGGCCAAGAGAAGTGTCGAGCTGAAAACGAATATCGTTGATTGAGCTGCCGGGCAAAACCTGTTTTACCCTCTCCAGAATGGTCATTTTTTGAAACTGAAGCTGTTGCATCCAGACCGAATCCGAGACATTCAGCCAGAGAGTCCTCCCTCTGACAACAAAAGGCTGGGCATGGACGGCAATATCTTCGCCCACAATCTGATCCCATAACAGAAAGACCCTGTTTCGGGTAATCTGCTTTTTCCAACCCTTTTTCTGAATAAGGGAATTGAGCAGCTCGGACATTTTAGTGGGAGTTTTTTTACGTGACATGGCTGTTGGCTGTTGGCTGTTGGCTGTTGGCTGTTGGCTGTTGGCTGTTGGCTGTTGGCTGTTGGCTGTTAAAAGAATACCAGTTTTTCCTGTTCCTTCAACTCATACCATCTCTGCTTAGAAAAAAACAATCAACTCTTGCCCCATTGCAAAGAACTCATTATAAAGGGGCCGGCAAGACATAATTGCCCTCACCAATCAAACTACTAAAATACCACAGGAGATCTCATGGGTTTTCGCTGCGGCATTGTCGGCCTTCCCAATGTGGGAAAATCGACAATCTTTAACGCTATGACATCCGCCGGAATCGAGTCGGCCAACTATCCATTCTGCACCATTGAGCCCAACGTAGGCATGGTACCTGTTGCCGATCAACGTCTTGATATCCTGGCGGACATGGTCAATACCAAGAAAAAAGTCTATGCCCAGATGGAGTTTGTCGATATTGCCGGTCTGGTTAGCGGGGCCAGCAAAGGAGAAGGACTTGGCAATCAGTTCCTGGGCCATATTCGTCAGGTGGATGCCATCGCTCATGTAGTTCGCTGTTTTGAGGATAGCAATATCGTTCATGTGGATGGCAGCATTGATCCTCTGCGGGACAGAGAAATCATCAACACCGAGTTGATCCTGGCAGATATTGAAACGGTCTCCAAACGACTGGTTAAAACAACCTCCCAGGCCAAATCAGGGGACAAACTTTTCAAAGCCCAGGTTGTTATCCTTAATGAACTGGAGAATCTGCTCAATGAGGGCAAGCCGGCCCGCCTTCTTGAAACCGATGACACAGGTAAAAGCCTGCTGAAGGAACTCTGTCTGCTCACGGCCAAACCGGTTCTTTATGTCGCCAACGTCAGTGAAGATGACATTTCCACCGGTAATAAATGGGTGACGGAACTCGAGGCGGCGGCAAAAGAAGAAGGAGCCCCGGTTGTCGTCATCTCCGGAGCCATCGAAGAGGAACTCAGCACACTTGATCCCGAAGATCGGCAGGATTTTCTTGCCGACATGGGAATGAAGGAATCCGGTCTCAACCGGCTGGTCAAGGCCGGTTATGAGTCGCTGGAACTGATCAATTATTTCACCGTTGGCGAACAGGAGACAAAGGCCTGGACTATTCCTGATAATGCGACAGCTCCCATGGCGGCCGGTGTGATTCATACGGATTTTGAACGCGGCTTTATCAAGGCCGAAGTCATTTCCTATGATGACTATATTGCCTGTAATGGTGAAGCCGGGGCAAAGGAAAAAGGACTTCTCCGCCTGGAAGGCAAGGAATATATTGTTAAGGATGGCGACTGCATTCTTTTCAGATTTAATGTATAATTGGTTTTATTGGCTGCGTTGGTTGAATTGGTTAAACTGGTTGAACCAACAAAACCAACAAAACCAGTTGAGCCAGTAAAACCAATGTAACTAAATAGGACTAACACATGGACGACAGACAACGTTTAAAAGAAATCATCCTGGCAAAATCATACCGCAAGGGCAAATTCAAGCTCTCCTCCGGTCGTGAATCCGATTTTTATATTGACGGCAAGCAGACCACCCTGTCGGCGGAAGGAGGCTGGCTCTGCGGCAAGCTCATTTTTTCCATGATCAAAAATCATTCTGAAAACATTCTTGCCGTGGGCGGCATGACCCTGGGAGCCGATCCGCTGGTCACCGCCGCATCCATTGTCAGTTATATTGAAAAACAGCCGATCCCTGCCTTTATTGTCAGAAAGGAATCAAAAGGACACGGTACCGAGGCCTATATTGAAGGCCAGAAAAACATGGAACCGGGTTGTGCGGTCTCCCTGCTCGAAGATGTGGTGACCACTGGCGGCACCCTGTTTAAAGTTATTGAAAGGGTTGAGGCCCAAGGCTTTAAGGTGGTCCAGATCATCACCCTGGTTGACCGCCAGGAAGGGGGCGCCGAAGCCCTGAAAGAAAAAGGCTACACTCTGGAAACGATTTTCACCAGGGAAGAGCTTCTCGCGAAATCATGAATTTGTGTAACAGGACCAACTGATCATGCAGTGCAAGAAATGTAAAGGCGAGCTGGAAGTGGCTAGAAGCTGCCGCCGGGTACGGTTGCGGTGTACCTCCTGCCAACAGGAGTATCAGATCCATGAAGTGGCAAGTGAACTGGACGACAAAATAGTCTCCATCCTGGAGAAATACACCGCTATCATTTATGATTAGCCAAGGGTCTGCTCAAACATAACTTCACATTTTGAGCGGGCACTAAACATCAACTACCACTCCAGCCGCAACGTATTATCCAGTGCATTGGCTTTGGCAAGATTCACCCTGACCACATCACCGGGCTCAACCCGTACTCCCTGGTTGAGCGGCAGATCACTTTCCAGCAGGACATCTTTAATGACAACCTGAATCCGCCTCGGCTGAATTTCAAGGATCAGAACACTCAGCTTTTCGCCCACTCTTTTTTCCAGATATTTAAGCAGCCAGTAACGATGCCGCTGATAACGGACCTGGTTGGCCCGTGATAAAACCGCCAAAATCTTCCCGCCAAACTGTTTACATTCGGCCAAAGTAAAAAGAGGCCCATTACCCTTGAGAACATTTACCAACTGATGCTGCATGATCATATCCAGCAGACGCCGAATCGGCGAAGTCAACGTGGTGTATTGCGACACACCCACCCCGCTGTGCAACTTGGGCTTGGTCGACAGTTCACCCCGGGAAAGATTTCTGCGCTGGCGGAAATTAAGGAAAAGATCTTTGTCATAGCCATGGATCAGTCGCCTGCGGGGTAATGCCTGGGAACGGTACAGGGCGGAAATTTCACGGTCGCAGAAATAGCTCGCGCCCATGCTGTTGGCCAACACCATAAATTCCGCGACCAGGGTTCGGCCCGGCGTATCAACCTCGTTTAGCCTTACATCAACATCGTCATCATGAACCGTGACATTCACATCGGGAATCGGCAGCAACATGGCGCCGTTATCAATCCTGCGCTGCTGCAATTTGAGACTGAGAAGGGAAAGAATTTTCAGTTCCTCGTCATCTTCCAGCATTTCGTCAACCTGGCCATAGGTTAACCGCCTCTTAACCCGCACGACACTGCGCTGCACAGTATGATCA
>JAGHCC010000371.1 GCA_021160685.1 Desulfobulbaceae bacterium
CCCTTTTTCAAAGGGGGAGGTAGTCTGTACACCACCACTTATTGAGTTACGTATAAGTACTTTCCTTACTGAGTTTTATTATGAAGAATAAAAGAAAATATCATGATAAAGATGTCCGCGTAGAAGTGAATTCGAAGGTAAAGAAGAGCTTGGGCTTTCGGGAAATTTCCAGAGAATTCGTCCGGCTATCAGAGGAATTTATTGATGGAAAAGTCGGCCTTGAAGAAGGGGAAATGGCCCTTTTCGAGCCTGTTTCCTTTGTTGTGCACAGAAAGGTAAAGGACCGGAAATTGCATCTTGAGATTTCTCTCCGGGCCGACATCCTAGACTGGCCCGAGCGGGATAAAGGGGTGGCAGGCCATGTCGCCGATCCATTGCCAACCACTTGGAATAAGGGCAAAAAGCCGATTATGGAACACCATTATGGTGGTAATAAACGGATAAAAAGAGAGATTGGTCATCTCTGGAAGGAATGTGTCAAGCAGATTCAAAATGGTGAAGCCCCGGAGCAGGTAGCTGCCACTGACTTACTGCGTCAATGCGAGGAGTACAATATATACACCGGGCGTCAGTGGACAGATGAGTGGCGCAAATGTTTTAAGGTGATGAGCCAATCTCTTGCAGCAGCTTCCACAGGAAATTTTGATCAAGCCGTTTTGTTGATCGACCAGGCGAACCAGTTAAAAAAAGATTGCCATAAGCGTTTTAAAAAGTAACTCCGAACCGTAGCTATTCCCCGATTTCAGCCAGTCTTTTGATGGATTCATCAATCTTAGCCAGGCTGGCATTGAACTTCTCAAGCTTATTTTTTTCCTTGGTAACGATTTCTTCCGGGGCATTGGCCAGGAATTTTTTGTTATTGAGCTTTCCAGAGGTTTGCTTCAGCTTCTTTTCCAGCTTGGCACGCTCTTTTTCAAGCTTTGCCACTTCCCCTTTGACATCAATATATCCCTGCAGGGGTACAATGATTTCAATATCTTCAAAGATATACGAAGCCGCACCCTTGGGACATTGACCTGATTTTTCAATGGTCAGGTTTTCAAGCCGGGTCATTGCCTTTACAGCATCTTTATGACCCGTAAGCCGTGTATTTTTTTTCTCGTCGGCGCAGATCACCGTGGCGTCGATGCCGGCTGAAGGATGAATACCCATCTCGCTGCGGATATTTCTGATGCCGCTGATCACTCCCATAAGCAGTTCTGTTGTTTCTTCAGCTTCCTTATTGTCCCAGGCGGGAATGACCTGCGGGTAGGCTTCGGTCATGATTGAGTGTCGTTCACCGGGCAGGGCGTGCCAGATTTCTTCAGTGACAAATGGGATGACCGGATGCAGCATTTTCAGCATGTTCTCAAGAACCGTGAAAAGCGCAGCCCGTCCATCCGCTTTTAATTTTTCATCATCCCCATAAAGATCAGGTTTGATCCATTCCAGATACCAGTCACAGAATTCACCCCAGACAAACTGGTACATGACCAAAGCCGCGTCATTGTAACGATAATCCTCAAGTGCCTGGTGCACCTTGGCAATTGTCCGGTTCAGGCAGCTTAAAATCCATTGATGGGGCAGGGTGAGGTTCTGAGGATCAATATCAATTTTCGTTGGCTCACAATCACCAATATGCATGAGGGCAAAACGGGCCGCGTTCCAGATTTTATTGATGAAATGGCGGTAACCCTCGATGCGGTCTTCCGACAGGCGGATATCACGGCCCTGGGCGGCAAAGGCGATCATGGTAAAGCGCAGGGCATCGGTTCCGTATTTGTCTATGACAAGAAGGGGGTCCATGACATTGCCCTTGGATTTACTCATCTTCTGGCCATTCTCATCCCGAACCAGGGCGTGGAGATAAACATCCTTGAAGGGGATATCTTTCATGAAATGCAGTCCCATCATGATCATTCTCGCCACCCAGAAAAACAGGATGTCAAAGCTTGTGATAAGCACCGAGGTTGGGTAGAAAAAATCCAGCTCTTTTGTTTTATCGGGCCAGCCCAGGGTGGAAAAGGGCCAGAGGGCCGAACTGAACCAGGTGTCCAGCACATCGGTTTCCTGCTCAAGTTTGGTTGAGCCGCATTTCGGGCATTTCTCGGGTGTGGAATCACTGACAATGATCTCGCCGCACTGGCAATGCCAGGCCGGAATCCGGTGGCCCCACCATATTTGTCTGGAAATACACCAGTCGCGGATATTGTACATCCAGTCAAAATAGGTGTTTTCCCAGGATTTGGGATGGATTTTTATTCTACCGTCTTCAACCGCCTTGATGGCCTCGGCGGCCAGGGGTTTTACTGAAACAAACCACTGTTTGGAAAGTGTGGGCTCAACAACGGTGTTGCAGCGGTAGCAATGTCCCACGCCATGCTGATACTCTTCAATGGATTCCAGAAGTCCCTGCTTTTTGAGGTCGGCGACGATTTTTTTTCGGCAGGCAAAGCGATCCATGCCCGCATAAGAACCGGCTTCTTCATTCATCACCCCGTTCTTATCCATAATATTTAAGGCGGGCAGGTCATGACGTTTGGCAATCTCAAAATCGTTGAGGTCATGGGCCGGGGTCACCTTGAGGGCGCCGGTACCGAAATCTTTTTCAACATGCTCATCAAAAACAATGGGAATCTTACGGTTGACCAAGGGCAGGATGACGGATTTTTCCGGCAGTGAGTTATAGCGTTCATCATCCGGATGAACGGCAACACCAGTGTCTCCCAGCAGGGTTTCGGGTCGTGTAGTGGCCACAATCAGATAACCGTCACCCGAGGCAAAGGGGTAGCGGATCTGGTAGAGTTTGCCGTCGGTTGGTTCGTGTTCAACCTCAAGATCGGCCAGGGCGGTATGACAGCGCGGGCACCAGTTGATAATGAAATTATCACGGTAAATCAATCCTTCTTCATACAAAGTGATGAAAACCTTGCGAACCGCTTTGGATAAGCCTTCATCCATGGTGAACCGTTCTCGGTCCCAGTCGCAGGAGCTGCCCAGCCTTTTAAGCTGATTGATGATCTGGCCGCCGGATTCCGCCTTCCACTTCCAGACCCGTTTGATGAATTCATCACGACCAACGTCATGCCGCGTTTTATCTTCAGCGGCTAGCTGACGTTCAACTACATTTTGTGTCGCGATGCCGGCATGATCTGTGCCCGGCACCCAGAGGGTGTTGTAGCCCTGCATCCGTTTATAGCGAACCAAAACATCTTGCATGGTGTTGTTCAGAGCATGACCAACATGGAGAACTCCAGTGACATTAGGCGGTGGAATGACAATAGAAAAGGAG
>JAGHCC010000405.1 GCA_021160685.1 Desulfobulbaceae bacterium
CTGCCGGCATCATTTTAAAAATTGGTGTCAATAGTAGCAGGAGAGCCGTTGAATTTCAACCGGCATGTAAAGGCTTGCTTGGACAAAAGGGTAAATGTTCTGCTTGATAATAAATTATTACCAAAACCGTCTAAATGTAAATATTCGGCTAGCTGGATGAATCGATTGACAGGTTCGTTTTTCATTGACTGGATATTTTGTTGTGAAAACGGAGGTGCGAAAAGGCTATTGATAGTCAGGTTTCTGATAAGCTTCTTGTTAATTCAATAAAAAGAATGATAGGATAATATTATCCGGTGGGGAAGGTAATTGCCTGATGTCTCGTGAAAAAAACTGTCCACCGATGTAAATGAACAAAAAGAACGGCGTATTTTTTACAGACCAAGAGGGTCAAGTGGTTCCATGGAGAAAATACCACTGCACATATTATTGAAAAAAGGGCTGGGCCGATTTCTAGTCATTATTTTTTTATTGTTATCTCTTGTTCCTATGACCGTTGTCAGTCTGTTCAGTTATCGAAGCAGTATTCATACACTGCGCCAGCAAACCAATGACAAACTGAATGCCGTCAGCTCTCAAGAGGTAAAGAAAATTAAGAGCTACTTTCGGAATCTGACCGTCAATCTCAACCTGCTGGCAGAACTGCGGCAAAATACATTTTTTCTGGAAAAATTGATTTCGCGAAAGTGGGAAAGCGGTCTTGCCGCCGCAGAGTTTGTCCACAGCCCTGAGTGGGCAGTGATTGCCGAAGAGATGGGGCCTGATCTTGCTCTGTACCGGCGAACTTATGGCTACCATGATATTTTTCTTATCGATAACAAAGGCAATATTCTTTTTACTGTAGCCCGCGAAGAGAATTTGGGTACGAATATCTGGCTGGATGCGAGTGCGGATTCCCCTTTCAGCCTGGCCTGCCGAAGGAGCATTGATAGCGGCACAATTTTTTTTTCCGACTTTCAGCGTTATAGGCATTTCGATGATACAGAGGTTTTCGGTTTTTTGGCAGCCCCGGTGATTAATGAGAGGGAAGAGCGAATTGGAATCATGGTTATCCAGTTTGGCATCGACTCTGTGGATGAAATGGTGAGTAGCGCGGCCGGTATGGGAAACCGGGCGGAAATGTATCTCGTAGGGGAAGATTTACGTCTGAGATCTCATTTAAAACTCGACCCGGATAGACCTTTGCTTGATAAACCTGTGGAAACGGAACAGACCTTGCTCTGGCAGCAGCATATCCGCGCTGAAATGGAGCCCCTCTCTAAAATTCATAAAGCTTTTCTTTATACCGGCCCCCACGGAAAGCAGGTTCTTGGTCTCCATGACTGTATTAAGATAGGTGGGCGTGATCTTGGAATTATTGTTGAAATAGAAGCTGAGGAGGCCTTTGCTCCGGCCCGCAGGTTGGGCCGGCTTGTTATTGTGTTTTTTATGGTAACAGCTCTCGTGGTTCTGGTTCTGGCCCTTCTTCTTGCCCGGCGAATGCTGCGGCCGGTTCTTCTCCTGACAGATGGGGTAAGGCTCGCAGCGGAGGGCGATCTTGATCATGGGGTCGAGATCCGGAAGAGTCATGAACTGGGCGTGCTGGCTGATGGCTTTAACACCATGCTCGTCAATCTGCGCGAGACCATGGCGGTCAATGCCAGGCAGAACAGGCTCAAAACAGGCCAGGCCCACTTGGCTGATCTGCTTCTTTCCACCAGGGGGATAGAAAAGTTTACGACTGAGGCGCTCCACTACATCGTCGGGTTTGTTGATGCCAGGGTCGGCCTTTTTTATGTGGCGGAAGAAGACGGCAGCCTGCGGGTGGCCGGCAGTTATGCCTGCTCGCCGCCGGAAAATGAAGCAGGGGTATGCCGCCCTGGTGAAGGTTTGGTGGGACAGGCCGCCCTGGATAAAAAATATATCGCCCTGGACCATTGCCCGTCTGGATCACTGCGGGTTGAATCAGGCCTGTTTTCTACACAACCGGATACGGTTCTGGTTTATCCTCTTTTGTTCGGCGACCGGGTTATGGGGGTGCTGGAGCTTGGGCTGCTGCACGAATGTTCCGCTCGTGATTTTGAATTTCTGGAGGCCATTGCCGAACAGACGGCCATGGCCATTGACAGAATTCAGGCAATAAAACGGACAAGGAAGCTGCTGCGGCAGACACAGGAACAGGCTGAAGAGTTGCAGGCCCGCGAAGAGGAGCTTAAGGCCAGCAACGAGGAACTGGAACAGTCGAACACAGAGCTTGAAAAAAATGCCGTCGAGCTCAAGGGGCAAACCGCGCAATTGGAGAAGCAGCAGACAGAGATTGAGCAAAAGGCCCGTGATCTTGAACTTGCCAGCAGGTACAAATCGCAATTTTTGGCCAATATGAGCCACGAGTTGCGCACCCCGCTTAACGCGATACTGCTGCTTTCGCGTCTGATGGCCGATAACAAGGACAACAACCTGTCCGTTGATGATGTTCAGTCGCTTGAAACAATCCACTCCTCGGGTAGCGATTTGCTCGAGCTGATCAATGATGTGCTTGATATTGCCAAGGTTGAGTCCGGACGTATGATGTTATCCATGGAGTATGTCGAACTCGCCCGTGTCACAGAAAATATGCGGCGCATTTTTCAGTTAATAGCTGACAGGAAGGGTCTTGATCTGTCATTTTCCGTTGCCTCCGGATTACCGAAAATGATCAGAACCGACCGGCAGCGTCTTGAACAGATATTGAAGAATTTTCTTTCCAATGGCTGCAAGTTTACCAAACAGGGCGGTGTCATGGTGCAATTTTGCCGGCCTGCCGACCTTGGCGGCAAAGCAGCCGCTCTATTGCCTCCGGAACTGTACCCTGAGAAATCGATAGCCATGGCAGTTACTGATACCGGTATTGGTATTGCCGAAGAAAAGCAGCAGCTTATTTTTGAGCCGTTCAGGCAGGCCGATGGCAGCACCAGTCGTCAGTATGGAGGGACCGGGCTGGGATTATCGATCAGCAGGGAACTGGCTCATATGCTTGGCGGTGAAATTGCCATGACAAGCGAATTCGGCCGCGGCAGCACGTTTATCCTGTTTCTCCCCGAAC
>JAGHCC010000443.1 GCA_021160685.1 Desulfobulbaceae bacterium
TCTTTTTCTTCCCTCCACTTCGAGGGGGAGCCTGACGCCGTGGTTGCTTCTGCGGAGCTTCCGTCTCCATGGCGAAACCCTCCACCGTCAGTCGTTCAATGGATCTGCCCTGAAGCCGTTCAATGGCTTTAACCATGGCATGATCGTCATAACAGATGAAACTCACGGCGCGACCGCTACGTTCGGCACGCCCGGTGCGACCAATGCGATGGGTATAGGCCTCAGCAGTTGAGGGCAGGTCAAAGTTGATGACTTGACCTACCCGGGAAACATCAATGCCTCGGGCGGCAATATCGGTGGCGACCAGCACGGTAAAATCGCCGTCACGAAAACCGGAGAGGGTCCGCTGTCGTTGGTTTTGTGACATATTTCCCTGGAGAGCAGCCGCCCGGAATCCCGCTTTGTCCAGCTTTTTTGCCAGGTTTTTTGCGCCATACTTGGTGCGGCTGAAGACCAGGGTGGAGCCATCGTGCGTTTGCTTGAGGAGATGGATGAGCAAGGCGGCCTTTTGCCTTTTAGATACCGGGATGAGTACCTGGCTGATTAACTCCAGTGGTTGTTCAAGTTTGATTCGCACCTCCACCGGGTCGGTGAGCGTGTCATCGGCCAGTTTACGGATGTCGGCGGGCATGGTAGCGGAAAAGAGCAGGGTCTGCCGCTGACGTGGCAGATGTTTGAGAATGCGGCGGATATCAGGAAAAAAGCCCATGTCGAACATCTGATCCGCCTCGTCAAGCACCAGGGTCTCCACTTTGTTCAGGCTGAGATCATGGTTGTTGAGATGATCGAGGAGGCGGCCTGGGCAGGCAATGATCACCTCGACCCCTTGTCTGAACTTCTGCAACTGGCCACCCTTGCCGACCCCGCCGTAGACAGTGACCGTCCGCAGGCCGGTGCCCTTGGCGAGTTCTTGAAAACTATCGTTGATCTGTTCGGCCAGTTCCCTGGTCGGGGCTACCACTAGGGCGCGAACCTTGCCGCGTGGTCCTTCGCTCAGCCGCTGGATGATGGGCAGGGCAAAGGCGGCGGTTTTGCCGGTACCGGTCTGGGCCAGGCCTAGAAGATCGTGGCCGTCCATGACCTTGGGCATGGCCTGTTCCTGGATGGGGGTGGGGTGTTCATAGCCGCATTTGCTGATGTTGGCCGCAATCTGCGACGTGAACTGAAACTGTTTGAAACTCATTAAAACTCCTTATTGGTTCCATTTTCCTTATGCGGAGAATGGAACAGATATATGGCCGTGGACAGGTATGTCTCGGCATTGGTCTATTGATTGTGTGGGGTTCCGGCGAAGAGAAGAGAGCCTCCATGGTGGGCCGGACACGCACTTACGACGTGTGCACCATGTGAGGAGAAAGAGAGGGGAAATCGATTGGCTTATTGAAAAAAGATGGCCCACCATACAGGGCTGTTCATGGTTTGACAATCATTATCGCTTATAATAAGTTCGTTTTGATGCATGGGCAAGTTAATTTTTGATTTTTTTGCCAAAAACAGAATAGATTCCCGATTGGATTACCATTCCACCGGCGCAAAGAAAAAGACAAACCGGCCGTCCTCGATATCAACCTTGAGTTTCGCGCCATGGCTCAGACCGTAGTGGATATAGCCATCCTTTTGGCAGCCCTCTGCACACTCTGTGGAATTGGGCGGCGACTCGAAATCCCGGTCCTGGTCATACCAGGAAATGAGCATGTACTCCTCAAAACGCTGTTCTGCCTGGTTTTTGGCAAGCGTCACAGCTTCCTGGTAGGTGACCCTTTTTTCAGGCTGAAGGGCTACTGTTTCTATCTGTGAAAGATCCGGGGAGTTTATAGGGCAACTCTGATCAGTCATCATTCATCCTCCTTTCCCGTTTTTTGGGATACCTGGCGGCTTCCTGCCTGGCAAACTGTTCAAGTTCTGAAAGTTCCTGAAATGAAGTCATTCATATTTTATTTCGGGAACGGTTCATCTTCCTTGCGCTTTTTCCTGCTTCTTTTTTCCACTTCTTTGGCTAAGCGTTTTTCCTCAAGATTGTTAGCGCCGGGCTCCACATAACTCTTCAGCATATCCACCAGGACATCAAAGGGGTCGAGCTGAGCTCCACAGTTTGCACAACGTACCGTGCGGAAAACAGTGTAGGCGATCACCCGTTTATGTTCACAGTCCAGAGATTTTTCAGGGCTTACGGTTTTCGGCTTTTTTTTCGTGGGATCAAATTGAATAATTTTGGCCAAGATGAAACCTCGTTTGGTATACGGGTCAGCTGATTTTGGGCATCAAGGTCCATTTGATGAACCAGGCCCGCTCTTCGGGATCTTGATCCAGACAGATAATCCCGCCGTTCTGGAATTTGAATATTCTTTTGTCGGCGACTCCGGTGATGAGAAACGAGACCAGTTTTTCCATAAACGGCAGATGGCCGATCAGCATTATATTGGCGTCACTGCTGAGAGTAGGTGCCAGGGCGGTAACGTCATCCAGCGGTTTCAAGCCGTCTAACTGTGCCATCCCGTCATCCGGAGTCAGGAGTTCGGCAAAGATCTCCGCAGTCTGACAGGCCCGTTTTTTGCCGCTGTGTTTGATGGTCGCTACCTGTACACGGTAGTTCCGGGCCACCTCGGCGATCAGTCTGACTTCACTCATGCCGGTTTCCGAAAGACCCTGTTCCGGATCCTCTGTCTTGGGAAGGCTGATGCCGTGCTGAACCAGATAAAGTGCCATAATCTCCTCCATGTTGGGGATTTTATTATTTCTTATGATGTGTTTGTCGGGGATTAGGTAA
>JAGHCC010000346.1 GCA_021160685.1 Desulfobulbaceae bacterium
TTGAGATGTAAAGAAATTTTTTAAATTCAACAAGTTAACCTTGTATTCTTGACGTCTTTATGTTTATCATATTTTTATATATAATATCTACTAACATTGAATCATCGTCATTCGGGTCTCTTTGCCGCTCATGAAAGCAAAGGATAAGCACATACAGTGTTAGATTACTCGTTGATTGAAGTATCAGATTAATTCACGAGTTTATTTTTTTATAAAGCCATCATGCGTGGAGGATGTTCATGGGCGAAATCATTGGCGTATTAGGCAGGGAGGTTCTTGATTCCCGCGGAAACCCAACAGTTGAGGTGGAGGTTTATCTGGACAGCGGTGTCATGGGAAGAGCGCTGGTCCCTTCTGGAGCGTCCACCGGGAAACGTGAGGCGTTGGAGCTGCGTGATACGCGAAAGAAACGTTTCATGGGTAAAGGCGTGTTAAAGGCGGTTGCCAATGTCAATGAGGCAATCGGGCCGGCCCTGGTCGGATTGGAGTCAAGTCAGCAGGTCATGATTGACAAGATCATGCTGAAACTGGATAACACGGACAACAAAAAGAAGTTGGGAGCTAATGCCATTTTGGGCGTTTCAATGGCCGTAGCCAGGGCAACGGCCGAGGAATTGAGCCTGCCTCTTTTTTCCTATCTGGGCGGGGTGAATGCCAAGGTCTTGCCAGTTCCCATGATGAATGTTTTAAACGGCGGCGCCCATGCCGATAATAATGTCGATATTCAGGAGTTTATGGTCATGCCCGCCGGTGCTTCTTCCTTTGCCGAGGCCCTGCAGATGGGAGTGGAAACTTTTCACAGCCTGAAAGCGGTGCTCAAGGCGGCCGGGCATCAGACTGCGGTTGGTGATGAGGGTGGATTTGCCCCGAACCTGCGTTCCAACGAAGAGGCCATGGAGTCTCTGCTTGAGGCGATCAGCAAGGCGGGTTACAAGCCCGGCAAGGATATTTTTATCGCCTTGGACGTTGCTGCCAGCGAGATCTATGACAGCAAGAAAAAGCGGTATATTATGGCTGCTGAAAAAGATTCCGAGAAAACAGCTGACCAATTGATCGATTTTTATGAAGACTGGGTGAATAAATATCCCTTGGTGTCCATTGAAGACGGTCTTGATGAAAGTGATTGGAGCGGATGGAAAAAACAGATGGAGCGGCTCGGTGACCGGATTCAGTTGGTGGGCGATGATATTTTTGTCACGAACACTTCTATTTTAAAAAGAGGTATTGCGGAAGAAGCAGCGAATTCGATCTTGATTAAATTGAACCAGATCGGCACAGTAACCGAGACACTTGACGCCGTGGAAATGGCGCACCGAGCCGGATTCACGGCGATTATTTCTCATCGTTCCGGTGAAACCGAAGATACGACGATTGCCGATTTGAGTGTGGCGCTGAATACAGGCCAGATCAAGACCGGCGCTCCATCCCGGACAGATCGCGTGGCTAAATATAATCAGCTGCTCCGGATTGAAGATGAATTGGGCGCAGCCGGACAATATGCTGGCCTGCAAAGTTTAAAAAAAGTGTAACTATTCAGCAAAGTAACCGGGGGCCCCGGCATTTATTTTAAAAGTAACATTTCTCCCTCACCCTATGACTCCCCATGGAGAGGGGATATCCGAGGTAATCGAAAATTTACAATTATTAAAAACGTAATTTTGGACTGCCTCCCTCTCCCTTGGGAGAGGGCCGGGGTGAGGGGTGTTGTTACTTAGAAGCTGCACTTCATCTGCACGCGAACAGGCTGTTTTACATAGCACTAGTATGCTGCGCCAGCCTGTTCACGCACAGCTAAAGCACATCTGAACAGTTACAGGGTAGTAGTATTATGATTTTTTACCATTAAGCTAAATTGTTACAAAAAAAGTTTCTTAAGATGTTTTGAGTGTTTTAAAAGGAGGGAGGGCAACTAATGACCCTGACAAAGGCTGATCTTGTACAGAAAGTGTATCAAACTCATAATTTGACAAAGGCGGAGGCTACGGAAACAGTTGAGGCCTTTTTGCGGATTACCAAAGATTGTCTTGCCGGTGGAGAAGATTTGTTGATCAGCGGTTTTGGGAAGTTTAATGTCAAACAAAAAAACTCCAGGCGTGGCAGGAATCCGCAAACCGGCAAAGAACTGATTCTTGATGCCCGCAAGGTTGTCACCTTTAAACCCTCCGGGATTTTGCGGGACAGTATAAATGGAGTTGTGTGATCAATTCTGACTGAGGGAATTGTTCTGGCGGGTTGCTGCGGCTTAACCCGCCATTTTTATATCTGCTTTCGAAGTAGCGGCCATCCCTTCGAACCGGTACAACCGATAAGCAAATGAAATGAGTCATCGAGAAATGAAAATTAATTTCTCACAGAGGCGCAGAGGCGCAGAGAAAAAAACTCTGTGAGCTCTGTGCCTCTGCGAGAGACTTTTATATAAATCTAATGAAGAACGAAACGAAATCATTAAGGGAAATTGCCGATTATGTCGGAGGGGCCATTCAGGGTGATGACGATGTCTTGATTCATAATCTGGCCCCGTTTGATTCTGCAGCAGACGGAGAAATAACTTTTCTTCTTCGAAAAAAAGATTTGCAGCGGATTGATGCAAGCGGAGCTTCGGCAGTGATTGTTCCTGAATTCATTTCCGAATCTCCAAAGCCCCAGATCATGGTGAAAAATCCAAATGTGGCTGCAGCAAAAATACATACTTTTTTTTGTGAGGTTCCTTTTCAGGCCACCGGCATTCACCCCAGCGCTCATATCGGCAGCGAGTGTCGGATTCCGGCAGCGGTATCAGTAGGCCCCATGGCTGTTCTCGGCGACAGGGTCAAGCTAGGCGAACGGGTGGTGATTGAACCCGGCGTGGTGATTGGTGATGATGTTGAGATCGGCAGTGACACGGTTCTTGCCGCCAACGTGACAATCCTTTTTGGCTGCATCATCGGCAGCCGGGTCAGAATTCACAGCGGCGCGGTGATCGGCGCCGACGGATTCGGCTATGCCACTGATGAGCAGGGCAATCATTTTAAGCGGCCTCAGGTGGGAAACGTCCGTATCGACGATGATGTTGAGATAGGTGTCAATACATGCGTGGATCGGGCCACTTTTGGCACGACCTGGATTCAATCGGGCGTTAAGATTGATAATCTGGTTCAGGTGGGACATAATGTGGTGGTAGGTCAAGGCTCGATTCTTGTCGCCCAGGTGGGGATTTCCGGGAGCACTACTTTAGGCAGAAGCGTGGTCCTGGGAGGCCAGGCCGGAGTAAGTGATCATGTGGAACTGGGAGACAGAGTTATGGTCGCCGCTCAATCAGGCATCATGAATAATCAGCAGGCCGGCGTGGTTGTTAGCGGATCTCCAGCGATAGCACACCGGAAATGGCTGCGGTCAACTTCAGTGTTTGCCAGGCTTCCCGATATGGCCAAGGAGTTAAAAATGTTACGAAAAGAGGTAGAGTATCTTCGCCAAATTGGAGATGAGAAAGAGAAAGGCTTGGCTGCTTCCGGCAGCTCTGGGGGGCAGAAATGAGTATTAAAGAACATGTTGAAATCATGGAAATATTGAAAATGCTTCCCCACCGGTTTCCTTTTGTTATGGTTGACCGGATTCTCGAATTTGAAGCGGGTGAGCGGATAAAGGGATTGAAAAATGTTACGATGAATGAGCCTTTTTTCCCCGGCCATTTTCCTTCGGAACCGGTGATGCCCGGTGTGCTGATTATTGAGGGGATGGCCCAGACCGCTGCCGTGCTGGCCTATCTGACGCATCCGGACATGGTCGGTAACAAGATTTTTTATTTTGCCGGTATTGATGGTGTCCGGTTCAGGCGCAAGGTTGTGCCTGGTGATCAGCTCATTTTTGAGCTGCAGACGTTGAAGTGGAAGTCAAAAATGATCAAGATGGCAGGTAAGGCCTATGTTGAAGGGGAAGTTGCTGCTGAAGCCGAGTTGATGGCTATCTTTGCTTGAAATGAGTGGTTAATTTTCTTTTTATATGGTAAATGGGCCTGCCTTGAATGCAGTGCTGTTTTTACAATAGATATAAAATATGAATGTGGTTGGCCCCTGGAGTCTCCGGCCTTTCTATTGGTCGGAAATCCCATGCCGGAAGTTCCTCTCTGTCAAGGAACACTCTCCTTTGTTCGGATTTTTGCTTTCAAGATCAGCCATTGTGGAAAGATAAATGAAAATTCATCCAACTGCGGTCGTGGACCCGGACGCCCGCCTTGATTCATCCGTTCGTGTCGGTCCTTACACGGTTATCGAAAAAGATGTGCAAATCGGCCCGGATACGGAAATTGAGCCCCATAGCATTATTTCCGGCCCGACAACCATAGGTGCGCGCAACAAAATCGGCTCTTTTGCCTCTATTGGCGCTCCTCCACAGGATATGCATTATCAGGGTGAGCCAACCCGGCTGGTGATCGGAGATGATAACTGGATTCGGGAATACACCTCCCTGCATCGCGGCAGTCCAGGTGGCCGCGGCGTTACCAGAATCGGCAATCATAACCTGCTGATGGCTTATACTCACGTGGCCCATGACTGCCGGTTGGGCAATCATGTCATAATGGTAAATAATGTCGCTCTTGCTGGGCATGTTGAGGTGGGCGACAGGGTCACTTTGGGAGGTCTGGTGGCCGTACAGCAGTTTTCCCGTATCGGGGAATTCTCTTTTGTCGGGGCAATGTCCGGTATCAATTTAGATGTGCCGCCCTACATTATTGTCGCGGGTATCCGTAATGACCTCCAAATTAGAGGAATTAACCGCATCGGTTTGAAGCGTGCCGGTTTTGATTCCCAAACAATTAAAAATTTGTCAAAGGCCTTTGTGATTATTTTTAAGACTCCTGATCTTCTTTTACAGGAAGCTCTTGAAAAGGCTATGATCGAGTTCCCGGATTGCAAGGCCGTGGCGCGTCTGGTTCAATTTTTTAAGGACTCAGACTCAAACCGGAAAGTGATGAGACTCAGCAGTGATGGCGTGTAAAATCGGCATTATAGCCGGAGGCGGTCAGTTTCCTCTTCTTTTTGCTGAAGCAGCCCGCAAAGAGGGCAGGGGAATAGTTATTGTCGGACATAAGGGTGAGACGCATCCGGAACTTGAGCGTATTGCCGACAGTTTTTGCTGGGTGAAACTTGGTCAACTTGGAAAAATAATAAAGTTTTTTAAAAAGGAAGGTGTCGAGGAAACGGTTTTTCTGGGCACCATCACAAAAACAAAAATTTTTCGGGATATTCTCCCTGACTGGAAAGGATTGACCCTGTGGAATAAGATCGATATTAAGCAGGATGATGCCATTTTAAGGGCCTTGGCCGGGGAATTGGAACGTGAGGGGATCAAGGTGCTGGAGTCAACGATTTATCTCCAGGATATGCTTTTCCCTAAAGGTGTTTTGACGAAGAAAAAACCGTCTGCCGCGCAGTTGGCGGATATTCGTTTCGGCTGGAGTATGTGCCGCGCCATCGGCCGGCTGGATATCGGTCAATGTGTTGTGGTCCGCGATCAGACGGTGCTGGCTGTTGAGGCCATCGAGGGAACCGATGCGGCAATCAAACGCGGCGGTTCTCTTGGCAAAGAAAAAGCGGTTGTTGTGAAAGTCAGGAAGCCGACTCAGGATTTTCGTTTTGATTTACCTGCCACTGGGCTTACTACGCTTGAGTCAATGCTGGAGGCCAAGGCATCTGTTCTTGCCGTGGAGGCTGGTCAATCTCTACTTTTTGACCGGGAGCAAATGGTTCACCAGGCCAACAAGGCTGGTCTTGTCATTGTGGGCATTGAAGAGCTTGCCGATGGGGAGCTGAATTATTAGTTTAACTGGTTTAATTTGTTTGACTTGTTGTGGTTGTTGTATTGCTTATAATTTCATCTAACCAATCTAACCAATTCAATTAATATAACTAATATGAAAGCCATGATCCTTGCCGCCGGCTTCGGCACCCGCCTGAAACCCTATTCTCTGCTGCGCCCTAAACCTCTTTTTCCCGTTCTTGATCAACCTCTTCTCATGTTTATTATTGATAAACTACGGCAGAGCGGGTTTGATTCGGTCATTGTCAACGCGCACCATCTGCGGGAGCAGTTTTCGGAGCTTCTTAAAAACGAGACCGGCATTTCCCTCCAGTTGGAAGAAAAAATACTTGGCACGGGTGGCGGGTTGCGGCTGGCCATGGACAAATTGGGGCCGGAGCCGGTCTTGATTACAAACGGTGATATTTTTCATGATATTGACCTGATCGGGGTTTATGACGCCCACCTCCGTTCCGGCGCTCGGGCGACCCTTGTTCTCCATAATTATCCGCGTTTCAATAATGTAGCTGTTTCCGGGGAGCGGGTTCTTGGTTTTGGCGACATAGAGGCTGAAGAGGAGCGTTGGATGGCCTTTACCGGCATCCATGTTCTTGATCCGGCCTTACTTTCCATGATTCCTAGGAAAAAGTTTTTCAATATCATTAATTGTTATCGTTACTGGATTAAAAAAGGGGCTTTTATCAGGGCCCAGGTCGTTGAAAATAACTGGACTGATATTGGCACCCCGGCTGATTATCTGGCTTTGCATGGTTTTTTACTTGCCGAAAGAGAAAGGAAAGGGCAAGGTTCTTTTTATGTAGGCTCTGATGTCAGCATGGGGCCTGATGTGGAATTGTCCGACTGGGTGAGTATCGGTTCCCGGGCTGTGATCGGCAAAGGCGCCAGGCTGACCCGTGTGGTCATTTGGGATGACGCCAAGGTGGCGGAGCAGGCTGTGTTGCGGGATACCATCGTTGCCTGCTGGCGTAAGCGTCTTTCAGCATCCCCTCTTCACGCGATCAGGCTGGCTCACATAGACTTACTATCGCCGCTTCGCTGCTGATGCGTCAGCCTGATCGCATGAATATTGGGCACTGAAAAACGCTTATTACAGGACGGTGGTTCCTGTAAAGCCGCAGCTACCCTGGTGAAAGGTTTCCTGCTGACAGTGTAAAAATGGAGCAAATCTTGTTGGTCTTGTCTGATCCCCGAATTATATTGCTTTACGAGCTTCTGGAACGTAATAAGTTGTCTCCATCCGATCGGCATTCTATTGAAAAGCTTGCCGGTGACGGTTCCAGTCGAGTATTTTTCCGGATCAGCCAACCGGAAGCTCCATCTCTTGTCGCGGTTTTTCCGGATACTTTTCATCCCAGGGGGAAAGAAGAGGCCATGGCTGCCTACCGGATTGGCCGCCATCTTCACTCCTGCTCTGTCCCTGTGCCGCAAATTTATGCATATGACACTGAGAGCGGTGTTATTTTATTTGAGGATCTCGGCAATATTCAGCTTCAGAGCCGTGTTCAGGAAGAACCCGACAAGCTGATTTTTTGGTACGAGAAGACCATTGATGCTCTTCTTTGTTTGCAGATTTCCGGTCGGTCTGGTTTTCCCCTGGAGAGTTGCTGGGACACGTCTCGATATGACAGGCAGCTGATGTTGGAACGGGAATCCGGCTATTTTATGCAGGCATTCTGCCGTAATTTTTTGGGAAAAAGAATCCCGCCGGGATTGACGGCCGAGTTTAATGATCTCGCCGGACAGGCGGCCCGCCAGCCTGCTGATTTTATTTTGCATCGTGATTTTCAGTCCAGAAATATCATGGTTCATGAGGGTGAAATTCGGATTATTGATTTCCAGGGAGCTCGCCTGGGGCCACTTGGTTATGATCTTGCCTCGCTGCTGATTGATCCCTATGTCGGACTTTCTTCTGATGAGCAGGAGCAGCTTCTGGACTACTATCTCGGCCAGGCGGCCAGTCGGATTGATTTTGACAGGGCTGATTTCCTGGCGGGATATTATTCTTTGGCCCTGCAGCGCAATTTGCAGATCCTGGGAGCTTTTGCCTTTTTGTCGACAAAAAAAAGCAGGCATTTTTTTAGAAAATTTATTAAGCCTGCACTTTGCTCTTTGCATCATTTGTTACAGCATCATGTCAATCATGATTATTCCGTATTGGCCAGGCTGGTTGCGGAAATAAATAAAGAAATCTAACCTCTCAATTGTATAATTTAAAAAAATGCCTCAATCTAAATGTCCAATAGTTGCCCTGGTAGGGCGGCCCAATGTCGGCAAATCCACCCTGTTTAATCGCCTGACCCGTTCCCGGAAGGCCATTGTCGATCCTACTCCCGGTGTTACCCGTGACCGTCATTATCAGCAGATAACCTGGAATGAACACGAGTTGATTCTGGTTGATACCGGCGGCATTGAGCTGAACAAGGATGAAAAGATTCCGGCAATGGTCCGGGAGCAGAGTCTGCTGGCCATTGAAGAGGCCGATATTGTTATTGTGCTCCTTGACGCCAGGGATGGACTTCTCCGCGAGGATTACGATGTGGTTGAAATTCTGCGCAGAAGCAGCAAGCCGGTCTATCATGTTGTCAACAAGATTGATGGCCCGGAACAGGAGGAGATCCTCCTGGCCCCTTTTTATGAGCTTGGTGTCAAGACGTTGTGGCCGATTTCGGCCGAGCACCGTTATGGTGTTAATGATTTTATGGAAATGTTGGTTGGCAGTCTTTCTGAACAGACCCATCAGGAAGGTGTGCCCGAGAATACGATCCGTATTGCCTGTATCGGCAGACCAAATGTGGGAAAATCATCGTTGATTAACCGCCTCTTAGGCCAGGATCGGCTGGTGGTTTCGGATATTCCCGGCACCACAAGAGATGCGGTGGATACACTGCTTGAGCAAAACGGCAAACATTATCTGCTGATTGATACGGCCGGCATCAGACGAAAGGGCAAGGTCAGTGACAAACTGGAAAAGTTCAGCGTCATGAAGGCTCTTTCCTCTCTTGAACAGTGCGATATTGCCTTGCTGCTCATTGATGCTGATGAAGGGATCACCGAGCAGGACACCAAGGTTATTGGCTATGCTCTGGAGCGGGGCAGGGCCTGTCTGGTTCTGGTCAACAAGTGGGATTTAATCGATAGGAAGGACAAGAAGAAACAGAAGTGGATTCTGGATGAGGTGGCAATGGCCACCCGTTTTGCCGGTTTTGCCCCCACCCTGCAGATTTCGGCCCTGACCGGTTTTGGAGTAAAGAGGGTACTGCCAACCCTGGAAAAGGTTTACCACCAATACAGCCTCAGTTTCAGCACGAACCGAATTAACAAAATTCTGCGCCAGGCCGTTGAAAAGCATACTCCTTCCCTGCATAAGGGCCGGCGTCTGAAATTGTATTACACCACTCAGGTCTCCACCAAACCGCCCACCTTTATCGTCTTTGCTAATTATCCAAAGGGGATTCATTTTTCCTATTTTCGTTTCCTGGTCAACCAGTTTCGAGAAGGATTAGGTCTTGATTTAACCCCGCTCAGGCTGTTTTTGAGAGAGCGGAAACGGACCAATCCCTACCATTCCGGCAAGAAATAATTACCCTGGCCAAGTATGAAAATTTTGATTGTCAAAACAAGCGCCATCGGCGATGTCACCCATACTCTGCCGGCCCTGAACTGTCTGAGAAAGGCCTGGCCTGATGCCAGGATTGACTGGTTGGTGGAAGAGGCTGCCTCTGATCTTGTTTTAGGCCACCATGCCGTTAATAACGTATTGGTTTCCAAGAGAAAACAGTGGGTCAACGGGCTGAGAAGCCGTGCATGGTTGCAGAACCTCAAGGCCATTTTTCGTTTCTTGAGACAGCTCAGGGAGATCAGGTATGACTTGGTCATCGATTTTCAGGGACTCTTGAAAAGCGGTATGATGGTGGGCTTAAGCCGGGGAAAGCGTAAGGTTGGTTTTGGCCGGGGCATGCAGCATGCCGAATGCAGTTATATTTTCTTAAATGAACGGCTGCCCGCAGTTGATATGGAAGTTCATGCCCTGCAAAGAGAGCTTCTTCTGCTTGAGGGAATTGATGTTTCCTGTTCGGAGGTTGTTTTTGATCTGCCGGTTTCCGATCAGGACCGGCAGCAGGTGCGGGAGTTGCTGGGCGAAAACGATCAGGACCGAAAGGATGTTGCAAAGCCCCTGGTTGCCATCAATCCCCAGACCAAATGGGAAACCAAACTCTGGGAAAATGACCGGTTTGCCCAGGTTGCCGACCATCTGGCCGCCCAAGGCTGCCGGGTTGTTTTTACCGGAGGGCCGCCGGACCGGATTGTGATTGAAAAGATTCAGGAGAGCATGAAGAAAAGCTCGCTCAACCTGGCGGGCCGTTCCAGTTTAAAAACATTGGCCGCTCTTTACGAAAGGGCTGATCTTGTGATTTCTACCGATACCGGCCCCATGCATATTGCCGCAGCGGCCGGAACACCCGTGGTCGCCCTTTTCGGTCCCACCGCTCCCTGGCGCACCGGCCCTTACGGAAAGAAGCACCAGGTGCTTCGTACAGGAATTTCCTGCAGCCCTTGTTTTAAAA
>JAGHCC010000088.1 GCA_021160685.1 Desulfobulbaceae bacterium
AAGGCAAAGCATTTCCGGGAAGTGCTTTGTCTTGATGATGTTTTTCAGCGGGAGGTGACCGCAGAGCTGATTACCTGGAAGAAACATTTTGAAATCATTCTGGATAATATGTCAGAGGCCTTTTTTGAAATTATTTTTCCGGGACGGATCATCTATCTCAATGCCAGGGCAACATCTCTGTTTGAGATGCCGGAAGAAGAAATGCTCGGTGCCTCCTTTACGGATTTTTTCTCTGAAGATCAGCAGGAGAGGGTCCAGTCATTGCTAGAAAATGCCCGGCAAACCTCCCATTCAAGCGGTGAAAAGAAGCCAATTGTCATCAACGGTAAACAGGTTGTACTCAATTTACTGCCAATCCCGGATAATGATCATGAATCCATAATTGTGATGATTCAGGATATCACTAACAGGAAAAAGATGGAGGAGAAGTTGCACAGAGTTTCCATTACGGATGACCTGACCGGTCTGCTCAATCGGCGGGGTTTTGTGAACATGGCGGATAAACAGTTCAAAATTGCCGACAGAAAGAAAGATGATTTATTCCTGATTTATGCTGATCTCGACAACCTGAAAAAAATTAATGACAATAATGGCCATCAAGCAGGAGATCAGGCTCTGCTTGAAACAGCAAAGATTTTAAATAAAACATTCCGCCAATCGGATATTATCGGCCGGTTGGGTGGTGATGAGTTTGCCGTGCTGACCACCAGCGATGTTGATCCAGGACGGATTGGCGCCTGTGAGCGTTTTGCTGAGGCTTTAAAAGAAAGTAATAGAATTAATGATTTTGGCTTTAAACTGGATTTAAGCGTCGGTATTGCCAGGTATGATTCAAAGAATCCCTGCTCCCTTGAGGAATTTATTTCCCAGGCCGATTCCCTAATGTATGAATGTAAAAAGAAGAAGAAACAATCTTCTTAGGACTTGAGACGAAATAAATTTTACAATATTGCGTAGGATTTTCGCAGTCTCGCAAACTCGCTTACCTGTCCATAATCAAGGCGTACAAACAGGCGCATAGCTCGGTTATGTAACTGTTTGTGCAACGTAGAATATGGGTAAAAAGACAAGCAAGATGTAAAGTTTATTAAGGAACAAGTCCTTAGTAACAATTGAGCTAAGAAGATGTTTGTAGAATGGAGTGTCCGTTATGAGAGTGGATAGAGAGCCTTTTGAAATCGTTATTTTTACAAGGATGTTTAAAATTACCGGATTATTGCACGTTCTGCCCCAGGAACGTCTGACGGATTTCATGTCGGCCAGTTCAGAGATGTTCTTACCCATTACCAAAGCGGTTGTCAGAAATATTGAAAATAATAAGATTCTTGCCAAGACAGATTTTTTAAACTTGAATAAAAACCAAGTGACGATTATCTATCCAGCAGCAGACAGTGAAGAATAGAAATTGCTGTTGAAGTGATTGTTGGTCAATTTCGTGAATTTTTTTGATATTGATCCGTCGTTCATGTGTCATTGTTGGTTTTTTTGTCATCAGGTTTGTCACTCTCCGTACACCTGCCGATTCTCACAAGTCGCGTTATTTTTTTAAGATCGAAAAAAGTTCCGCTATCCCTTTGCCCCTTTGTGTCTTAGCCCCTTTGCCCCTTTGCCCCTTGTCTGCAATTTGTTCTATGTCCGAGAAAACGACTGACAAAAATTTAGTTGATATCAGCATCTTGTACGAAATTACCAAGGTGCTGGCCTCTTCTGTAGACTTGCGTGACTGTCTGCAGCAGGTCATGGCAATTCTTTCCGAGAGCACCGGAATGATCAATGGGACGGTGTCCATTATCAATCCAGCCACATCGCAACTGGAAATCGAAGTGGCTCACGGCCTGAGCGCTGAAGCCCGGAAAAGGGGAAAATACAAGCTGGGCGAGGGGATCACCGGCCGAGTGGTTGCCGGAGGTTCTCCCATAGTCGTGCCCCAGATCAGCGAAGAGCCGCTGTTTTTAAACAGAACCCGGTCCAGGGGCAATATAAAGGAGAAAATGCTTTCCTTTATCTGTGTGCCCATCAAGCATGGCAGACAGACTATCGGCGCCTTGAGTATTGACCGGGAATATAAAAAAAGCATGGATTTTGAGAAGGACCTGCGGTTTCTGGCTGTGCTCAGCGGCCTGATTGCCCAGACCGTGATCCGTATCCGGGCGTTTAATGAAGAAAAAAGGAGACTTGAGCGGGAAAATACCCGTTTAAAAATCGAATTAAGCGGTAAGTATCAGATCGGTAATATTGTCAGTGGCAGCAGCCGTATGCAGGAGGTTTTTGAAATGATCTCCAGAGTTGCGGACAGCAATGCCACCGTTCTCCTTCGGGGCGAATCCGGCACCGGTAAAACTCTGGTGGCCAAGTCAATCCACTTTAGCAGCAAACGGGCAGAGAGATCCTTTGTGGCGGTGAATTGCTCGGCCCTGCCTGAAACCCTGCTTGAAAGTGAACTGTTTGGTTACGAGAAGGGGGCCTTTACCGGGGCGAATTCCGCCAAAAAAGGCAGATTTGAGTTGGCGGAAGGCGGGACATTGTTTCTTGATGAGATCGGCGAACTGAGCCAGGCCGTTCAGGTTAAGTTGCTTAATGTCGTGCAGGACCGTGAATTTCAGCGGTTGGGTGGTGTGAAACCGCAAAAATGCGATGTGCGGCTGGTAACAGCCACCAACAAGAATTTGGAAAAAGCTGTGGAAGAAGGTTCTTTCCGGGAGGATTTTTATTACCGACTCAATGTTTTTCCCATTTATCTGCCGTCGCTTCGGGATAGACGGACCGATATTCTCCTGCTGGCCGAGTATTTTTTGAAAGAGTACAACAAGGAAAACAATAAAAATATTTCCAGGATTTCCACTCCGGCCATTGATCTCCTGATGCAGTATCATTGGCCCGGCAATGTCAGGGAGCTGCAGAATTGTATTGAGAGGGCGGTGTTGATTTGTGACGAGGAATCAATCAAAAGTTATCATCTTCCGCCTACCCTGCAGACCGCTGAAACTACTGGGAATCGCAATCCTCTGTCTCTGGCCACGGCTGTCGAGAATTTTGAGCGGGAACTGATTATTGACGCTTTGAAAAAATGTAAGGGAAATCAGACAAAGGCCGCCAAGCAAATCGACACAAGTCTTCGTATTATTAATTATAAAATTCACAAATATCACATAAGGCCCCAGGATTTTAAGGTATGAAGTAACTGTTCAGCAGTACCCCACTCGATGTCTCGTTGCACTCGCTTATCGGGAGTCTCGTCCCTTGCTACACCTGCACGCGCCCGAAGGAAGTGCCCTTGGGTGCGATCAGGCTGGTTCACATAGGACTACTATAACAGCGAAGCGGTGTCATCTCCAGCCTGCTCGGAGTCTCCGCTCCGCTCCGCTTACCTGCGCACATATGGAGCGCCCCGCAGGAAGTGCCCTTGGGGTGCACTGCTGAACAGTTACAGTATGGCGTTTAGGCAAATTATGCAACCACACCTGAAGAGGGTTAAGGTATGAAAATTTTACTCCATGTCTGCTGCGGACCCTGCACAGTCTATCCTCTTTCCTTTCTGCGGGAGCAGGGCCATGATCCTGTTGGTTTTTTCTTTAACCCCAACATCCACCCTTTTAAGGAGTTTAAAAGAAGGATCAACGCCCTGGATGATCTGGCCCGCCGAACTGGATTCAAGGTGGATATTGTCCGCGACTATGGGCTGAAAGAATATCTGCGCAAGGTTGTGTTTCATGAAGAGAAACGCTGTGGTTTCTGCTATGAAATGAGGCTTGTGGAGACGGTAAAACATGCCAGGGAAATCGGCGCTGACGGCTTTACCACAACCCTGCTTTACAGTAAATATCAGAACCATGAACTGATCTGCAGCCAGGCGGAAAAACTTGCCGAAGAGTATGGCATTCCATTTGTTTATGAGGATTTCCGGAAGGGATGGCAGGAAGGGATTGACCGTTCCATTGATATGGGCCTTTATCGGCAGCCTTACTGTGGCTGCATCTACAGTGAGCAGGAACGGTATGACAAGAAGATGCGGAAGAAATAGTTTCGAGTTTTTGATTTCGGATCTTGGAAATTTGAATAAATCAGCAATCCGAATTCTAAAATCCCAAATCAGAAATTATTCAGAATCACCACTGTCGCCCAACATGCCGCCGATTTGTTTAAAGAGTGCCCAGTCCGGCATACCAATTTCCGGGATCCAGTCTCGCCAGCGGCTTTTCGGCGGGGTCCCTGCCTTGAGAAGGGCGAGGAGTTCCTCGGCCTTGGGGACGACGCTGGTCTCGGCATAATGATCAAGCAGGTACTCCAGGCGGGCCTCGGCCTGTTTGTATGATTTGGTGTTGATATAGAAATCGACAACATACATTTCGTGTTTGGCCAGAAAATCCCGGGCCTCTTCAATACGGACCCGCGCTTCCTCGACATAGGGCGACTGGGGATAGGCCCGGACAAGACGGGAAAAGGCCTGGATGGCATCTTGGGCCCCTGCGGGATCCCTGTCTATTGTGTCAATCCGTTGATAATGGCACATGCCTTTTTGAAAAATAACATAGGGG
>JAGHCC010000079.1 GCA_021160685.1 Desulfobulbaceae bacterium
ATCTTGTCCAACAGGGCCAGCAAAGAGGCATGGCAGCCGTGGATATCGCCGATAACAAATGTTTTTTTCATGGGCTGATGATGGGGTGTCGGCGAATTCTAATCTCTCGCAGAGGCACAGAGCTCACAGAGAAAAAAATAACTCTGTGGTCTCTGCGTCTCTGTGAGAGATAAATTTTATTTCTGCCATTCTTTCAGCAACTCTTCAGCCTCCTGCTGCTCTGGAAACACGACATTCAGGCTCAGGCTCCGGGACATCTCTTCAATGGCCTGCTCCACGGCTCCCTGGCTGTGAAGATTCAGCGCCAGATGATAGCGGATGGTCGGCACATTGGGTAGAGCCTCAACCGCCTCGTTGAATTGGGTGGCGGCCAGGCCATAAGAGCCGCGTTTGTAATGGATAAAGCCCAGGGTGTCACTGATGTTCGGATCTTTGGGATACTTTTCTTTGGCCAGTAGAGCCAGCCGCAGGGCCTCACCTTGATCTGAATTTTCTTCCTGAACGAGTATCCATGCAAGATTGTTGGCAGCCGGCGCGAACTGGGTGTCAATCTCAAGGATTTTCTCATAGATTTTTTTGGCTTCCGCACTGTTTCCGGTCTGGTCGTACAGGGTTCCCAGTCCCATGTAAGCGGATATGGAGTTCGGCTGTTTGTCAATGAGGGCACGGTATTCAGCCATGGCCTCATCTGTTTTGCCGGTTTTTTTCAGAATTGTGGCCAGCATGATGTAGGTCCTGGTGTTTTCCGGCTCCAGTTTCTGGGCCCTGCGGAAAAAGGAAGCGGCTTCGGAGTATGATCCCTTCTGGTAAAGAAGGTTGGCCAGCAGGAGTAAATGGCCTGTGACATCAGGGGATTTTTTGACCTGTTCCTGTACTGTTGTTATTGCCTGCTCAAGATCCTTGTTGCGAACATAGATCCCTGCCAAGGCGGCAAGGGCCGGGGTAAAGTCCGGTCTCAAGATGAGAATCCGTTGGAAGAGGCTGATGGCTTCATCCTGTTCCTTCAGGACCAGATGGGCCAAGGCCAGGTTTTGCATGATTTCGATGTTGTCGGGAAGCTGCTCATCCATTTGGATGAACAGTTTTTTTGCCTTTTCCGCCTCTCTGGAAGCGATCAGGCTCTGCCCTAAAATAATAGCGGCCCTGACATTGTTCGGAGTGAGGCGCAGGGCAATGACTGCCTCCTGCCTGGCCCCGTCGAAATCGGCCTTCCTGAGATGGAGGTGGGCGAGCAGGACGTGGGCCTTGGCATCCTTGGGGTTATAACGAATCGCTTCTGTTACAGCCTTTTGGGAAAGTTCCAGCTCTTCTTTATTCAAATGGGCAATCGCTTTCTGGAAGTATGCCTGGCTCCAGCGCGGCTGATCGTTAATTAGCTGGACAAGGATTTCAAGGGCCTCTGCATTCTTTTTTTGCTGGATAAGAAGCTTGCTTCGGACAAGAAGGGCGTTGGCATTTTTATCGTTTTCCGCCAGAATTTCTGTAACTTCTTTTTCAGCCAGGACATATTTTTTTTGGTCAAAATGGAAATCCGCAATCATTGCTCGAATTTCAAGGGGATGGTCTGATTTGGCCAGGGCATTTTGAAGTGATTTCTCGACCTGATCGAGTTTGCCCTGCTTTTTATAGAAATCAGCCAAAATAAGATCAATGGCCGGATTCTCAGGGTCGATGGCCCTGGCAGCCATGAGATGTTCTTCCACCGCTGCCATATCCCCTTTTTTTTGATAAAAGGCGGCAAGATCAAGCTGGGGCTTTGGCGAATCCGGGAATGAGGTAATCATGCTTCGAAGATGTGCTTCCGCCTCGTCAATTTTTCCTTGTTGGAGATAAAAGGAGACGAGCATCTGATGGTTTTGCATCTTGTCGGGGGCTAATTCCAGGGCCTTGAGCAAGGCCTGTTCCGCCTGATCATTTTGTTGCCCGGCGTGAAGAATTTTTGCCTTGATCAGGTAAAGACGGTCGAGATCGGGTTGAAGTTCGATAGCCCGGTCAATGGCGGAGAGCGCTTCCGTGTTGTTTTTATCCACAAGTTCCAGGTTGGCAAGAAGCGCCAGTCCCTCAATATGATCGGGATGCTCGGCGAGAAGTTTTTCAATTTTTATACGGCTGTCCTTGAACTGTTTGCCAAGAAAAAGCATTTCAGCTGTTTTCAGTACCGCATCCGTGTTAGATGGGTCAAGCGATGCCGCTCGTTGTAGTTGTTTAAAGCTGTTTTTCGCCTCTCCGGTTTTGAGGTAGGCCAGTCCAAGTTGGTAGCGGGCGTCAGCGAATTTTGGATCAATTTGAATAGCGTTGCGAAATTCAATAATGGCCGCCTTCATCTCATCCTGTTGGACATATTCCAGTCCTTTCTGGAAATGGGCCTCTTTTTTCTCCTCGGGATTTGAACAGCCGGTGAAGAAGAGGAGAAGAGTCACCAAAAAAAGAACTGGCCATGAAAGGTTCAATCGTCGCATGATAAATTCCTGAAGAAAATGATTTTATTTTAAAAAGATCCACGAATAAATAATAATTATTCAGCGTAGGCTGGAAATTACCCTTTACTCGCAGACTGCAGCTGAATAGTTACAATAAATATTTAAAAAATTTTAGCACAGTTTGTTTGAAATTCATAATGAAAATGAGGTAATATGTGAAATGAGTAGAAATTTGTTTGCCTTTTTTTTGTAGGACACCTAACATAAAAGAGTAAAAAAAAATCAGTTTATTAAGCGGGTCATTTGGGACAGACCGGCATATGGAATTGGAGACGTAAATGAGAGTTCATAAAAAAAAATCAGTATGTCATTTTTTATGTGTGGCCTTGTTTTTTGCGGTAACTTTAGCTGGAGGGACTGTTTTTGCTTCTCAATCCTTTCTGGAGGCCGGCGAAGCCTATCTTGTCGGCCTGGGAGATGTTCTGGAGATCCAGGTCTGGAATGAACCGGATCTGTCCAGGACCGTGAATGTCCGGCTTGATGGGGTAATCTCCCTGCCTCTTGTCGGCGATGTCACTGTGGTGGGGAAACCCATACCCGAGATTACCCAAGTCCTTGAAAAACGGTATGGCGATCTGATTGAAGAACCGACGGTTACGGTTATTCTTACTGAAAGCAGGAGCCGGAAGTATTATCTCATTGGCCAGGTGGCCCAGTCTGGTGAATTTCCTCTGGATTCTCCTATTTCTTTGCTCCAGGCCATTGCCCGGGGAGGAGGGTTCAGTGAATGGGCGAAAAAGGATAGGGTTGGCGTTGTCAGGCGCCAGTCAGGCAAGGATAGTATTTTGAAATTTAATTACGAAACCTTTGTGAAAGGGGAAAATCTGCAGCAGAATTTTCTTATTGAGCCAGGAGACACGATTGTTGTCCCCTGATCTGCATTTGATTGGCAGACCATCCTTTCTGTATCTCTTCGTCTGTTTTTCAATGCAACTCATTACATTCTCAGTTTGATCAATAAACCGCAAATTACCTAATGATCATCTGGGCTATTTCGAGTTTCCCGCCATGAAAGAATTCTTTCGTTGGTAATTTTTCAGGATTTTATATGGATCAACAACAGCGTCAGCTCATCAAAAAATATCTTGATCTCATCCTGCGCCGGAAGAAGATTATTATCACTTTTTTTCTTATCTCCATTGTGGTTGGTCTGGGGGTATATCTGCGGACTCCGAAGATTTTTCAATGCAACTCGCTCATCAAGTATCAACGCCAGAGCGTTAATCCGACAAAAATGTCACCCGATGATGTCCGGTCACGCACCCGCGATGTGGTGAGTACGATCAGCCAGCAGATCACCAGCCGAACCAGTCTCGAGCAGATTATCAAGGACTTTGATTTATATTCTGGAGCACGGCGTGAGTTGCCCATGGAGGATGTGGTGGAGATGATGCGGGATAAGCATATTGAGATTACCCCGGGCAAAAAAGGTGACATCTTCGAGGTCTCCTACCAAGGCGCCGATCCCAGGAAAGTCCTGCGGGTCACAAATGCCCTGGCTGCCAAGTTCATTGAAGAGAATCTTCGTTACCGCGGGGAGCGGGCCTCTGCGACTTCCGCCTATGTCAAGGATGAGCTGAGCATGGCCAAGGAGACCATTGACAGGAAAGAGGCGCTGATGCGGGATTATAAGCTGAAGTATTATAATGAAATGCCTGATCAGCGTCAGACCAATATGAATCGCTTAAATGCACTGCAGGAACAGTTGCAGAATGCTCAGGATAGTGTTCAGGATCTAGACCGCACCAGGATATTGATTCAGGAACAGGTTTCTCTGCGTAAGGAAATGTTGGCCCAGGCGGCCCGTTATGCCGGTCTGGGGGAAACAGGAGAGCTTACACCGCAGAGTGAAGACAGTGTGCGGGCCATACTCCAGGAACTTCTTTCCAGGTATACTGAAAAACATCCTGAAGTGCGGCGGCTACGCAAGAGATTGGAGAAACTGGAGCAGGATATTGCGTCTGAAGAAGGAGAACAAGCGGCTTCTGTTTCTCCAGCCAGACATGGTGATCTGCAACTTGAGCAATTGCAGGTTCAGCTGAAGGAGATTGACTATCAAATTAAGCGATTGAAAGAGGATCGTGTAACAATACAAACACAGATTGATCAATATCTGCAATGGATTGAGAATGGAGCTGTGCGCGAGGCGGAGTGGGCTGCCCTGAGCCGGGATTATCAACAGCTGCATGAACATTATCAGGCTCTGGTGGCTCGCAATCTTGAGGCTGAATCCGCCGAGTATCTGGAGAAAAGCCAGCGGGGCAGTCAGTTTAAGATTATTGATCCGGCCCATTTTCCGGAAAAACCCTTTAAACCTGATTTCAGGAAAATTATGCTCATGGCCCTGGCTCTTGGTCTTGGTGTTGGCGGTGGTCTGGCCTTTGGTCTTGAGCTGCTTGACACCTCCTTTAAGGACCCGGAAGAGCTTGAAAATGTTCTTGGTTTGCCGGTGGCCTGCGCTATTCCCCTGATCAACACCCCCGATGAATTGAAACGGAAAAAGATCATGATGATTATCTGGACGGTGGCTTTTCTGATTTCAAGTATGGTTGTATTGGGGCTGCTGGTTTATTGCTGGCAAAAAGGTTTGATCATTTTATAATTTTAGCCATAAGCCATCATAAATGTATACAAAGTATTATGGATTAGACAGAACGCCCTTTGATCTGGCACCGGATCCCCGGGTTGTTTATATGAGTGAGGCGCATCAGGAAGCCCTGGCGATTTTGCGTTATGGCGTGATTGCCAGGAAGGGGTTTCTGCTGCTCACCGGCGACGTCGGTACGGGCAAGACAACCCTGCTGCAGCTCCTTGTTCAATCAATCGACAGCAAAATTCATATTTGTCTGATCGTCAATCCCGCCCTGTCTGCCAGTGATTTTCACTATTATCTTGCCGCTGCGTACGGATTGCCGGAATATGACGGCAACAAGGCCAAGTTTCTCTTGAATTTTGCCGATTTTCTCCAGGATTGCCGGAGTAAAAATGAGCGGGTGCTTTTGATTATTGATGAGGCACATGTGGTCTCTCTTGATCTACTGGAGGAAATCAGGCTGCTGTCCAACCAGGATGATGAAGATGTCAGCGTCATGTCCATTTTTCTGGTGGGTCAGCCGGAGCTTAATGACAGGCTGAATCATGAACGGTTGCTGCCCCTTCGGCAGAGGGTGGGGATCCGTTTTCATCTCACACCATTTTCAAATGAGGAGACGAGAAATTATATTCTCTTCAGGCTGCGCAAGGGCGGGGCCAGCCGGCTGGATCTGTTTACCTCGGAAGCCGTTGACCTGATTTATCGGGAAAGCGGCGGCACCCCGCGCCTGATCAATACCATCTGCGATCAGGCTTTGCTGAGCGGTTTCGCGGAAAGCAAGCCCCGGATTACGGCAGATATTGTTAAAGAGTGTGTTGCTGAATTGCAGATTCCCGGGGAAAAAATTCTCCCTGTGTCTGACGGGGCGGGACAGAAAAAAAAGGATATGCGCTGGCTGTTTGTCGTATTGCTTGTTGTTGCTGTTCTTCTTGCTGCCTGGGGATTTATTCAGCATTAGGATCGGCTGAAAAAGATGTTTTTCGCCGCTGATTTTTTTTGGTCAATTTGTTGATGGCAATGCAAAAGAGATGGTTTCATAAATAATCTTTTTTCACCACAGAGAAAATTTTTATGACAAGCAGTTCCCCCAGCGAGCTCTGTGCGTTCTGTGGTTAATTTCAACTTTTATCATAAATGGAGCCTCCCGTGGGAAAGGTTTTTAAAGCCCTGACAAAATCAATGCCTGTCAGTGATCCTGTTGTTGAACAAGACAAGGAAAACGGAATTGTTTCTGCAATGGTTGAAGAGGTGCAACAGGAAGTTTGCCTTGTTAAGCCGCAAGAGAGTGCAGGTCAGTCGTCAACTTCCAGAGACTGGGATGAGCGTCTCGCTGTCCTCACAGGGAAGCATCCGGAGATTCTCGAGAGTTTCAGGCGTCTGCGGACAAAAATTGTTCATCCTGTCAAGGGATCACCGGCAAAAACGATTTTAATTACCAGCGCACTTCCGGAAGAGGGGAAGAGCTTTGTCTGCGCCAACCTGGGCTGTATCATTGCCCAGGGCGTTGACCAGCACGCCCTCGTTGTCGGCTGTGATTTGCGCCGGCCAGTCATGGCCAGGCTTTTTGGCCGGGATAATGACAGAGGGCTGGTGCATTATTTGCGGGATGGAACGGATGTGGCTGATCTTATTGTGCCGACAGGTCTGAAAAGGTTGTCATTGCTTCCCGCCGGCCCTCCTCCGGCGAATCCGGCAGAACTTCTCAGCTCGGAAAAAATGACGGCCCTGATTGATGAACTGGCGGATCGATACTCCGATCGTTTTATCCTGCTGGATACCCCGCCCGGTCAGGCTGCCTCGGAAACGGCTGTCCTGGCCCAACATGTAGACGGAGTTATTCTGGTGGTCAGGTGGGGTCGTGCCGGTCGAGAAATGATTCAGCAGTTTGTTCAGACACTTGGTAAGGAAAAAATAATCGGTGTTGTTTTCAATGCTTTTGAAATGACGATTATTGATTCGAAGATGAAGCAGGAAGGGTATTATAAATACTACTCCGAACAGTATGGTTAGATTTCGTGGCTCATGGTTCACGACTATAGCTGATAGGTTCATGCGGTTTGATTGCGATCAGTTTTAGACTGTTTCTTAGCTTGCTTTAGGAATAAACTACGTTTGAGGGTTATATGTGTGGAATAGTCGGATATGTCGGCCCCAGGAAAGTTGTGCCAATTGTTCTGGAAGGATTGAAGCGGTTGGAGTACAGAGGGTATGATTCCGCCGGTCTTGTTTATTTGAAGGATGGTAAACTTGTCAAGCATCGTTGCGAGGGTAAGCTTGCCAACCTTGAGGAAATGATGGAGGATGTTGATGACGGCGGGAGCCGAATCGGCCTTGGGCATACACGCTGGGCCACCCATGGTCCCCCCTCCGAGGCAAATGCCCATCCCCACAGTGACTGCAGCGGTGATTTGGTGGTTGTCCACAACGGCATCATCGAGAATTTTCACACCCTGCGGGAAAGTTTGACAGCTAAAGGTCATATTTTCACCTCCCAGACCGATACCGAGGTTTTAGCTCATCTTATTGAAGAGCATCTGCAGGATGATCTGGCCCGGGCGGTTGCCGAAGCGGTCAAAGAGGTGGAAGGTTCCTTTGCCCTGGGGGTGATGTGGAGTCGGCAGCCTGACAGATTGGTTGCGGCTCGTTCTCAGAGCCCACTTGTTCTTGGAG
>JAGHCC010000101.1 GCA_021160685.1 Desulfobulbaceae bacterium
ACCGGAAAAAAAGATATAAAAAATAATAGGATTTATTTAATAATATTCATTACCTGTCATTAAAGATCCTGGGTTATGCCTCAATTCGGCTTTGCTGCCTAAACCATTAGCCATAGTTATCGATAATCAACCAACATCAATGACTGAACAATTAAATAAACCAAACGAAAAGCTTTCCGAGATTTTTGCCAAAATCAACATGAGTGAACTGCCGGCCATGTCCGCCCATGTCCAGGAGTTGCTGACCCTGTCCAGTGGAGACAGGAGCACAAACTATATGAAGTTGGCGGAAATTATTCTCAGGGACTTTTCACTGACCAATAAGATTCTCCAATTTGCCAATTCTGCTTATTATTCCCTTGGACAACGGGTAACAACCGTTTCCACGGCCGTAACCGTACTTGGTTTTGAGACGATCCGAGAACTTGCCATCGGGATTTCCCTGTTTGATGATTTCGTTCAGGCAGGATTTGCAAAAGAGGATATCAGTAAACTTCTTACCCGGTCATTTTTGAGCGCTCTTCTTGCCCGGGATATTGCCAGCAGCAGAGATCTGAACGTTGTGTCTGAAGAGGCCTTTATCTGCGGTCTTCTTCATAACCTTGGCCGTATTATTGCCTGTATCTATCTCCCGGCCCAGTACAAGGAGGTGGAAAGACAGACTCAGGCGGGAACGACGGAAGAAGATGCGGTCATGAAAGTACTGGATGGTCTGAGTTATGCTGAATTGGGCAAGGAAGTGGCCCGCTTCTGGAACATGACGGACAATGTGATTGCCGCCATGGATAAGTTCCCGCCAAGGCCCAAAGAAAACGATGATTCCCTGGTTTATCTGCTTAATATTGTTGATTTCAGTAATCGTTTTGTCGAGACAATCTGTAATGTCACCGAACTTGAATCCCTGATGGTCCGTTACGGTTACCTGCTGTCCTTAGACGAAGATGAGGCAGTGGAAATGCTGGAACTCGGGATAGAAACGTCGGAAAGAATTTTTGACACCATTCGCTCCGGCCTTGAGAAGTTTGATTTTCGCGCTAAACTGGAACAGATTGAAAATCTCCCACCACCTGAAACAGCCGTCACGGAACCCAAAGTTAAGAATGATGAGCCGACACAATCAAGTCCGGAATCAGAAGGAGATGGGGCTGCCCGAAAATATCTGGATGAATGTGTCGGCAGGATTAAAGATATGCTTGCTGGATCGTTTAAGTTGGACGACTTTTTTTCTCTTCTTCTCGACGCGTTGCAAGTCGGCGTGGGATTAGATCGTGTCATTCTCGCCATGCCGGGAATACAGGGTGGAGAGAGACGAATCGTGGGACGATATGGCAGGGGCGACAACAGTGACCGAATCGGTGAGTTCACATTCCCGCTGGCTGACTCGAAATCAGCTTTCAGCCGCTGCTTTAACGAGTGTAAAATCATGGCTATTCCGGCCAATTCACCGGATACTTTCCCTGACAGGCTGCAGGATATGATTCGGGACAGGGCAATGTATCTTTTCCCGATCTGTATTCGGAAGAAACCTGTTTTTCTCATTTATATGGATCAAAAAATGGATCGTCCCAGGTTGGCCAGGGAACAGGTCGACTCCATCAAGCTTCTCTCTGGATTTGCAGGGCGGGCCATTGAAAAAATTTATAAACAAAAAAAGTAAATGTTCGGGTGAGTGTTGGTGCCTGAAGGCTTTCATAAGGACTTTGTCGGTAAAGTCCCCCTTAGAAAAAGGGGGATTTAGGGGAATTTGTCAGTCAGGATCAGATTCCTCCAGGCTCTCCTATCTAAGTCTTCCTGTCACGCTACCTGTAAAAAGTTTGTTGACGGACTGGAGATAAAAATTATGGAAAGAAAGATACTTGTCGCTGTTGACGGCTCGGTTTATTCCATCAATGAAATTCATTACCTGGCAAGATTATTTGAGGGTCTTGATGAAATAAATTTTCATCTTATTCGCATCATCCCGGCCGGTTCACTGCCTCCCGGTTCCGAATGGGTTAATGAACTCGACAAGATGAGCATGCTTTCTCCGGCGGCAAGAAAAAAATTTGCCGCCGCCACACAGTACATGAAAGATATCGTTTCTCAGCTTACGCGTCAGGGTGTTTCAGCCGAAAGAATCACCACTTCGGTGCGTGTTTCCAGAGTGAGTGTGGCCGATGATCTTGTTCATGAGGCGCGCAAAGGCATGTATGACGCGCTGCTTGTCGGCCGGCGCGGGATTGGTAAAATCGGTGAGATGGTCATGGGGAGTGTGTCCAGTTCCATGCTGGAAAAATGTTTTGATATCCCGCTCTGGGTTATTGATGGCCAGGTGAATTCCAGAAAGTTTTTTGTCCCGGTTGACGGAACATTACATTGTCTGCGGGCAGTGGATCATTTGAGTTATATTTTGCAGGATAATCCCCATGCCGAGATTACCCTCTTTCACTCCGAGGCCCTGATGGCTCATAAAGGGATTGACCCGCCTGATTTCTTTCATGAGCAGTGGGGCAAAGAGTGGTGTGATGAGCATATCGATCATCCGGATACGATTTTTCATGCCCCTGAGCAGATATTGCTCGAAAATGGTTTTCCGTCGGAGCGGATCAGCCGTCTTGAAAAGAAAATAGGCGTTGATCCGGCCAGGGATATTGTCAAGCTGGCAATGAAGCTGGATGAAGGCACTATTGTTATAGGCAGGCGCGGGCGCAATGATCCCAAGGGTTTCATGGGCGGCGTCTCGGACCGGGTCATGAGATCGGCTGAGAAAGTGGCTGTTTGGCTGGTTTCGTAGAGACATTGTATATTTTCAATAAGTGGTGGCGTACTGACAACTTCCCCTTCGAAGTCTCACAAGTTCGCTATCTAGTAAAGGGGGATTGAGGGTGGTGGTGGTTATAGGTTGCCACCATTGCTTCTAAGTAACAACCCCCTCACCCCGGCCCTCTCCCTCGGGAGAGGGAGGCAGCCCTAAATAACGTATTTAATAATTATAAATTTCTACTTCCTCGGATATCCCCTCTCCTTGGGGAGAGGGTTAGGGTGAGGGGGAAATGTTACTTTTATAATAAATGCCGGTATCTTCACCCCCGGTTGCTTTGCTGAATAGTTACTTGAGATGTTTCAAAATATTGCTATAGGCTGAAAGCCCATGAATTTCTATCAGAAAACGGTTGAAGATTCTCTGGCTGGTCTTGAAACCACCCCGGTGGGTCTTAACGAAAAAGAGATCCACGCTCGTCAGCAGAAATACGGCCTCAATGAGCTCAAAACCGAAACTGCTTTCAATCCTCTTGCTATTTTTTTCAGCCAGTTCAAAAGTTTCATCATCTATATTCTCCTTTTTGCCGTAGCCTTTTCCCTTATCATCGGCGAATATGTCGATTCAATCATTATCCTCATCATTTTGCTGATCAATGCCCTGATCGGTTTTTTTCAGGAACTTTCCGCCCATAAATCCCTTGCTGCATTAAAGGAACTGACCACTGTCCAGGCTGCTGTGCTGCGCAACGGCAGAAAAGTCGTCATGGACTCACGGCAGCTAGTGCCCGGAGATATCATTTATCTTGAAGCAGGCGACAAGGTTCCGGCGGATGCGAGAATCCTGGAATTCGTCAACCTTGCCGTTGATGAGTCTTCTCTCACGGGAGAGAGTCTGCCGGTGGAGAAAAACAACTCGGTCATCCCTTCCACCGTCCAGATTGGCGAACAGGTCAACATGCTTTTTTCTTCCACAGCTGTTGTTGCCGGCAATGGCCGCGCTGTGGTCGTTTCCACGGGAATGGCGACTGAGATCGGCAAAATCACCGGTCTTGTCCGGGAAGCGGAAGAAGAACCCACACCCCTGCAGAAAAGGCTGGACAGCTTCGGTCGTAAACTGGGCTATGTGATTATCGCCATCTGTTTTGTCGTTTTCTGCATGTCCTGCGGCCGGGAATATCTACTTCACCTTGAGTTGAGCCAACAGTTCCTTATCTCTCTAGCCTTTGTGGCGATCAGCCTTGCTGTGGCCGCCGTGCCTACGGCCCTGCCCGCAGTGGTCACCATTGCCCTGAGCGTCGGCGTCAAGAGACTGCTTGCTAAAAAGGCCCTGGTCCGGAAACTCTCTTCCGTTGAAACCCTGGGAAGTTGCGATGTGATCTGCACGGATAAGACCGGCACCCTGACTAAAAACGAGATGACGGTCCGGAAGGCGTGGACCCTTGACGGAGAGGCCGAAATCAGTGGCACGGGCTACGAGCCTGTGGGGGAAATCTCGGGACGGATTGAGCCCTTGCTGTTCCAGATCGGGTTTTCCGCCAATAACAGCTCCGTGTATGAGGAAAAAGGCGAGTGGCGCAAAACCGGCGATCCCACGGAAGCAGCCCTGATGGTCAGTGGTATGAAGAGCGAAGCAATGTTCCTGTCTCGGCACGCTGAGATGCCCTTTGATTCCGACCGTAAGTGCATGAGCGTCATTGTGGCTTATGAGCGTGGCAGGAGGATAATGAGTAAGGGCGCTCCCGACCGCATCCTGGAACGTTGCAGTCATGTCCTGATCCAGGGTCGCAAAAAAAAACTCACAGAAGAACACCGGCAAAAGATCCTTGCTCAAAACGATCTTTACAGCTCCGAGGCCATGCGGGTGCTGGCCTTTGCCTGTAAAGATATTGAGCAGGATGAAAATGAACAGGATCTTGTCTTTGTCGGTCTCCAGGCCATGATCGATCCGCCCCGCACCGATGTGATTGAGGCGGTTGCCAGGACAAAAGAGGCGGGAATCCGGGTGATCATGATCACCGGTGATTACAAAGAAACAGCCAGGGCCATCGGCAGGGAGGTGGGCATTGAAGGCCGAGTCCTCACCGGTGAGGAGGTGGAATATTTAAGCGACGACGAGCTGCGGGAAAAACTCGCCCACGGAGTCAATATTTTTGCCAGGGTCGTGCCCGTCCATAAACAGCGAATTGTCACGGCACTGCAGGAGCTGGGTCATACTGTCGCCATGACTGGTGACGGCGTCAATGACGCGCCGGCCCTGAAAAAAGCCAATATCGGCGTTGCCGTGGGCAGCGGTACCGAGGTGGCTAAAGAGGCCTCTGATTTTGTCTTGCTTGATGACAGCTTCAGCAACATCGTCAATGCCATTGAAGAGGGCAGGGGGATCTACGATAATATCCAGAAATCCATCATGCTCCTGCTGTCCGGCAATCTCGGTGAAGTTCTCATTATTTTTCTGGCCGTGATTTCCGGCATGAACCTGCCCCTGACCGCCATCCTGCTTCTCTGGATCAACATGGTGACCGACGGCGCTCCTGCCCTGGCTTACAGTGTCGATCCCTATGGCACGGGCATCATGAGCCGCCCGCCAAAACCAAGGGATGAAGGAATTCTGCCCGGCCCTAAACTGGCGCTGATCTCTTTTGCCGGATTGGTTGGAACCGGGATCGGCCTGTTTCTTTTTTCCTGGCATGGGGGCAACTCCGACTCCCATGATGACCTGATCCTGGCCCAGACCATGGTCTTTAATTTTATTGTCCTTTACGAGATCATTCTTGTTTTTATCATCCGCCGGGCATATCAGGTGCCGCTGTTTTCCAATAAATGGATCTGGGCCTCGGTTGTTCTTTCCGTCCTTCTGCAGGTCATGTTGATGTATACCCCGATGCACCTGCCTTTCAGTATTGTTCCTCTTGCGTGGCCGGAAATCATGAACCTTTTTTTCGCCGGGCTGGTCTTTTACGCAACATTTTGGGTTTATGATTTGATTTCCAGACCCTCTTCTTGACAGCGTATGCATATTTTTATATTTTGGTTTAAAAGACCATTTAAACCATTTTGAGGAAAAGTATGCCCACTGTATCTATTGTCAATGCTAAAAGTCATCTTTCGGAACTGATTGCCAAAAGTACTTATAACCGTGAAAGATTTATCATCACCCGCCGGAACAAGCCCGTGGCCGCGCTGGTAAGTCTTGAAGACCTGCAGATTATTGAGCAGCATGAGGAAATTCAGTGTCTTGCCGCTGTTGCCGGAAAATGGCAGGGCTTTGATGAAGTAGCGGATGCCTTGACTGATTTTGAAGTGCTGAGAGCAAGGGGTGGGAG
>JAGHCC010000181.1 GCA_021160685.1 Desulfobulbaceae bacterium
CTGCTGCCGCCGCCGAGTCCTGCGGCAACCGGAATTTTTTTGATCAATTCAATTTCAATTCCGTTCTTTATTCTTGTTTCTTCAAGAAACAGGGCTGCTGCCTGCCAGGCAAGATTTTCAGAGTTTACTGGAAGATCCGAACCAGGACAGCGCAGACTGATTCCGGCTTCGGAAACCTGTAGCTTAATTGTGTCGGTCAGCTCAAGTTTCTGCATCCAGGTCTCAATTTCATGATAGCCGTCAGGCCGTTTTGCCTTGACGGCAAGATAAAAATTGACTTTGGCTGGCGCTTGGACTGTTCTCTCTTTCACTATTGAAACCGCAGGCTAATGTGTCCGTACATATCTTATCTGCAGATCATGAATAATATTGCCAAGCAGATGACTTTCCTCCTCGGTCAGATTCCCGTTGGTTTTCTCCTTCAAGACGTTGAGGGTGTCAATGGAGTGTTTGGCCAGCATCAGATTCCTTTCCTTTTTGCCGGTTATGGGATTCTTTATTTCCCCCAGATGAAAAAGAGCTGATGTGTTCAAAGACATCACAAAAGCGGAAAAGGTCACTTCTGGTAAAACACAGTGGCCATCTTTCATCTCACCACCGGCACACTTACATTTCGCTTCGGCGTTGGAAAGGGATTCCGGCGCACTGTCTGCAGGGCTGTTTTTTTCTTTAACCATGCTTTCTCCTGACTTAATAATGGTAAGCAATCATAGGGCGCCCATTTTTGAACGATCAGGCCGGCTTGAGTAGCACAAGTACGCTGCGACGCCCTGCTTGTCCAAAATTTACATTTAGGCGGTTTTGGGAATAATTTATTATCAAGCCGAATATTTACCCCGTGATTGGTTACTTAAAATGAATCAATCAACTTACGAGAAATCAAGAACCATCGCATCGTCGATATGATCGAGATTTTTTACGGTATTGAGCAGATCACCGGAAACGAGCGAATCAGTATTGAGCAAAATGACATTTTGTGCCTGGTCTCCGCCCCGGTCTTCCAGGCCTACGGTCATCCTGGAAATATTGATGCCGCCAGCGCCAAGGGTGGTGCCCAGAGCGCCGATGACACCGGGAACATCCTTGTTGTACACAAACAGCATGGGGCCATCCGCAAGAGCCTCGAGCCTGAAGGTGTTCAGCCGTACCAGGCGGGGTTCGTTTTTGCCAAAAACAGTTCCGGCCAGAACATTTTCACTCTCGGTTGTTTTTACCGTAACCTTCAGCATGCAGGTGAAGTCATCGGAGTCATTTGTCCTTGACTCCACCACCCGGATTCCCCTGTCCTTGGCAATCATGGGAGCGTTGACATAGTTCACCGCATCTTTAAGAATCGGGGTGAAAAGTCCTTTTAAGAAGGCCACTGTAATCGGGCTTGTTTCCATCTCGGCCAGGTCGCCGGTATATTCTATTTTAATCTCCTCAACTCCGCCTTTGGCAATCTGCATATGAAAGCAACCAAGCATTTCTGCAAGGGTGACATAGGGGCGGACTTGGGAAAGGATCTCGGCGCTGACCGAGGGCACATTCACGGCATTGGCGACAGTGCCGTTCAAGAGATAATCGGCCATCTGCTCGGCAATGGTCACCGCGACATTAATCTGGGCTTCGGAGGTTGAAGCGCCAAGATGAGGGGTGCAGATAAAATTATCAAGTTCAAGGAGCGGGGTGGTCTCAAGCGAGGTCGGCTCCTTGGCAAAAACATCCAGAGCCGCTCCCCTGATCTCACCATTTTTCAAAGCATCGTACAATGCCTCTTCATCGACAACACCGCCGCGAGCGCAGTCGATAAACATGGCCTCTTTCTTCATATTTTTAAATTCTTCGGTGGAAACCAAGCCCTTAGTGTCGTTGGTCAGGGGAACATGAACGGAAATATAGTCGGCCCGGTTGCATAATTCTTCAATGCTGACCAGCTCGATCCCCATTTTTTCAACTAATTCTTTGGGCATATGAGGATCAAAAGCAATCACCTTCATGCGAAGTCCCTGAGCCCGTCTGGCAAAAATAGATCCAATACGGCCGATGCCGATAATACCCACGGTCTTGCCGGTAACTTCGCGACCCTGGAATTTCTTTTTATCCCAGCGTCCCGCTTTCAAGGCGGCTGTGGCCTGGGGGATGTTTCGGGTTAAGGACATCATCATGGCAATGGCATGCTCGGCCGCAGTGGTGGCATTGCCATCCGGGGCATTCATGACCACAATCCCACGTTGACTCGCTGCCGGAATATTAACGTTATCTAGACCGATACCGGCCCGGCCGACGACCTTCAGGTTTTCGGCTGATTCAATGATTTCCTCGGTTACCTTGGTGGCGCTGCGGATCACCAGGCCATCATAGTTGCCAATAATTTTTTTTAACTCTTCTGGAGGAAGACCGGTGTTGATGTCCACTTCAAGACCGGCATCCTGTAGGATTTCGGCTCCCACTGGCGCTAAATTGTCACTGATCAAAACTTTCATTGTGTCTCCTCTCTTTTTATCAATGTGTTAGGTAGCAAGTAAAAATAAGTTGTACAGATTGCGCAGTAATTTCGGAGTCTTCGCTTACCTGTTTGTTTTCAAGGCGCGTTAAGCTGCGCATAACGAGTTATGTAAAGCTTGACGCAACACAGAAAACAAGCAAAAGGACAAGTAAGGTGTATAAGTTATTTTTACTTGATGCCTTAATCCGATCACTCGTATAAATTTCAGCCGGCCGGGCAGCAGACTGTTTGTTGATGGCAGACAGCTATAAACTGAGCCGAGAAATCAGACAATATTTTTTTTACTAATCCTGAAAACAGGCTGAAAAATCAGCGGGTCCGTCATCGTCTTCATCATCTTCTTTCAGGAGGTCCATTTCCTTTTTTA
>JAGHCC010000255.1 GCA_021160685.1 Desulfobulbaceae bacterium
GACGGAATCAGGAATCAGAATAACAAGCCCCGTTTACCTTCATTTTTGTAATTTCTCAATAATTTGTAATTTCTCAAAAAATGGTGGTATATCGACAACCTCCCCCTTTGTCAAAGGGGGATTGAGGGGGATTTGTCTCTAGGTTGCCACCACTTATTGAGTTACTCATTTTTTTGCCAACGTCCTGATAATATCCGATTTTCCCACCACGCCGACAAGTTTGTCGCCGCACAGCACCGGCAGGGTATGAGCTCCTTTTTGCGCCATGATCGTGGCAATCTCATTGAGGGGGGTTTCCTCACTCACACTTATCAGTTTTTCTGCACAGATATCCCCAACAGTGGCGCCGGTAATTTTTTTGATCTGTTTTTCCATTTTTTCGGCACTTTCGAGAAAAATGACAGAATCAAGTAAGGTGATCACCGATGGAATATGGATTTTTTTAGTCTGGTCAATCAGGTCGTTTTCCGTGACAACGGCCACAAGGGTGTCATCGTCATCAAGTACCGGCACGCCGCTGATTTTATTTTCCCATAAGATTTCGGCCAGTTTCTCAACCGATAGATCCGGTTTAACTGTGATGACCTCCGTGGTCATGATGTCTTTTGCTGTGAGCATTTTTTTCTCCTGATATTTTTTAACTGCTTAGGGACAGAGTAATTTAAAAAGTTACTTTTTTTCTTTGTTGGTCAATTTTTGTAATACCGCCGGAATTTCATCAGCCAGTTCACCGGCAAGATAACCAAATTCAATTCCGAGACGGGTGGCAAGTCTGTCCCCGGCCAGACCATGGATATGGACGCCAAGGCAAGCTGCCTGCCAGGGAGAAAGGCCCTGGGCCAGCAGGCCGCCAATGACTCCGGCCAGAACGTCCCCGGTTCCGCCCGCCCCCATTCCGGCATTGCCGGTTGAGTTAACGGCGATTTTTCCGTCCGGATTCGCGATTACCGTGGCTGCCCCCTTCAGTACCAGGGATACCTGGTGCTCGGAAGCAAAATCATGGGCTCGGCCGATTCGATCTGTCTGTATTTCTTTGGTTGACTGGGAAAGCAGGCGGGCCATTTCTCCGGGGTGCGGGGTTAGAATTCGTGTAGCCGGATGGGACGGCAGCTGTGTTTCGGCCAGACAATTCAGGCCATCCGCGTCCACCACCAGGGGCAGCGTGATCTGTTTGTAAAGGTGCTGAACAAGTTCCACGGTTTCGGGATCAGTGCCCAGGCCCGGCCCGAGAACGACCGCTTTTTTACCTTGGGCCGCTGCCAGAATTATTTCCAGATTGTCGACGGTTAGGATCTGTTTTTTTTGATCCTCCAGGGGAATGGTCATGGCCTCGGGCAGCATAGTCTCAAAAATCGCATTGAGCGACCGGGGCACACAGAGCGAGACCAGGCCGGCGCCGGATCGCAGACAGCCCCTGGCGCATAAAATGGCGGCTCCTGTTTTGCCGCCGGACCCGGCAATAATGAGAACATGACCGTTGGTTCCCTTGTGGCTTGCCGGGCTTCGTTTGGGCAGAAGACCGGTCATGTTTTTTTTATCCAGCAGTTCCGTGGTCAGCCCGGCCTCATCCACCACCTGGGGCGGGATGGAGATATCAACCACCTCAAGACGGCCGCAGAGCTCAGCGCCCGGATGGATGAATTGGCCCACCTTGGCCAACCCATAAGTCATGGTGAGATCGGCTTGGACGCAGCAACCCAGCACCTGACCGCTGTCACTGTCAAGGCCGGAAGGGATATCAACACACAGCACAGGACAAGCAGCCCTGTTCAGACATTCTACTGCCGCTGCAAAATGACCTCTCACCTCTCTTTTCAGGCCGGTGCCGAACAGGGCGTCAACTGCTGCGAAATCGTTTGCAAGATCAATTTTTTCAACCTGGGACTCTGTGGAGACGATATCCAGAGGAATGGGCAGCTGACGGACAATGGCCAGATTCACCGCCGCATCTCCTTTGATTTTTTCCGGCTCAACCAGAAGAAAGACCCGCACCAGGCAGCCATGCTGATGAAGATGGCGGGCCATGACCAGCCCGTCGCCACCGTTGTTGCCCGGCCCTACAAAAATAGAAAGTTTTTGTCCCTCGGGATTACCGTAATAACGGATCAGGCCTTCCACGGTTTTCTGTCCGGCGTTTTCCATCAGGACAACGCCGGGAATTCCGAGTCCGTGAATGGCCTGATGATCAAGATTGCGCATCTGCTCGGCTGTCACCAGCTTCATTTCCGTTCCCCTTTAAATTGTTTCGGATTGGGACTCTGATATTCATCATTCTTTATTCCAACATAAAATAAAGCCGTAAAAAAAGCCAATAAAAGGATCATCCGTGCCGGCAGTAAAGCCAAGACACAGGATCTCGGTGTTCCAATATTTTCAGACGTAATGTATGCATTTGAATTGAATCGCAGGATTTTCATGGCAGAGACGATGAAATCGGTTTTGCAGATCAGGTTGGTGGTTTTGCACGTATGGTCGGCAGATTCAGACGTTTAAAAGCAAAGATCGAAAGCGGAGAAGCCTGATTTGTGGTATTTTTCGGTAAGGAAGAAAGCTTGTGGCAAAGAGGGAATTGGTTTAAAAAAAATTTTCTTAAATAATCACGCTTACAATCAGGAGCAACCATGGCATCTGATGGACTTAAAGATATGCTTGGCCGTGTTCGTCTGACGCCTGTGAAAAAAGCAAAATCCATTCTTCTTGGCGCACTGGCAAATATTTCCATCCAAACCGAACGCTGTTCACTGCCTGCGGCACTAGACCGGATTGTAAGCAGTAATCTTTTTTCTCCTGAAGATCTTCCGGCCCACCCGCGATCCACCATGGATGGCTTTGCGGTACGCGCAGCTGACACCTTTGGAGCGAGCAGTTCCATGCCCTGCTATCTGGAAATTGATGGAGAGGTTGCCATGGGCCAGATGCCTGAAGGTGAGGTGCGGCAGGGGAAATGTTTCCACATTGCAACCGGCGGACTGCTTCCAGCGGGAAGTGATGCTGTGATGATGTTTGAGCACACCATTCCGGTTGACGGCAAGATGATTGAGGTTGTAAAGAGTGTGGGAGTGGGCATAAACCTTATCAGCAGGGGCGAGGATATTGAAAAGAACAGCCCTGTACTCTCAAAAGGCCACCTGCTCCGTCCCCAGGATCTTGGATTGCTTGCAGGCTTAGGTATAGCAGAAGTTGAAGTATACAAGCGGCCAAAAGTCGGTATCCTCTCCACAGGGGATGAGATTGTGCCCTGGTCACAATCGCCGCCGCCTGGGAAAATCCGGGATATCAATGGAATCACTTTAGCAGCTCTTTGTGAGCGTCTGGGGGCGGAAGTCACCGATTACGGCATAGTCTCAGACAGTGAAGAGACATTTTTTGCAACGCTTAAGCGTGCCACCAATGAAAATAACGTGGTGCTCTTTTCCGGCGGCAGTTCTGTGGGCATGCGGGATCTGGGAGAGCGGGTGATTGAAAAGCTTGGTAACCCCGGTATTCTTGTCCATGGTGTGGCCTTAAAACCCGGAAAACCGATTATTATCGGGCTGAGCCATGAAACTGCAATCTTTGGCCTGCCCGGGCACCCGGTCTCTGCCATGGTCTGTTTTGAATTTTTTGTTGGTCCGGCCTTACGCCTGCTCGCAGGGAGTCAGCCGGACCAACTTTTCACCCCCTCAATACGCGCAATTGTTGCCAGAAATATTAACTCGGCTGCGGGCCGACTTGATCTTGTTCGCGTCCAGCTGCAGGAGCAGGAAAACAACCTGCCCCTGGCTATTCCGGTTCTGGGAAAATCAGGATCGATCTCCACTCTTTCCCGTGCCCATGGGTATTTCCTCATTGATGAACCATCCCAGGGACTGAATAAAGACACACAAGTAGAAGTATACCTCCTGTTATGAATCAAAAAGATATTTATGTAAAAAATATGCCCCTCCGAGAGGCAAAAGAAAAATGGCACAATGCTCTGCAGACAATCAACTTTTTTGACGGCGCCAAAGTCACAGAGATCGATGTCGAGCAGGCACTGGGGCAGATCACCGGAGCTCCTGTTTTTGCAGCCCATTCTTCCCCTTCCTATAATGCCGCAGCCATGGACGGTATTGCCGTCCATTTCGTTGACCTTGCTTCAGCAAGCGATGCCGCACCTGTTCGTTTAGGGGGCAAACAATTCGTCCCGGTCAATACCGGCAACAGCCTGCCGCAGGAATTTGATGCTGTGGTGATGATAGAAGATGTTCATTATATCAATGAAAATGAGGTGGAACTGGCTATTCCTGCAACGCCCTGGCAGCATGTCCGCACCATTGGGGAAGACATTGTGGCAACAGAACTGATCCTGCCGGAAGGCCACACAATTCGTCCCATTGACCAGGGAGCCATGCTGGCCACCGGCGTCACCAGGGTTGTGGTTAAAAAAACACCTCGGGTGCAGGTGATTCCCACAGGATCCGAGCTCATCCAGCCCGGCAATGCTCCTGCTCCGGGTCAGATCATTGAATTTAACTCCCGAATCCTTACAGGCTATCTCAATGAATGGGGAGCAAGAGCCACAGGAGCAAAATCTGTTGCCGATGACAAGGAAAAACTCCGCGCCGCCATCAGCAATGGTGCCAGAGAAAATGATATCGTGATTATCAATGCCGGAGCCTCGGCAGGAACACGTGATTACACCTCAACAGTGCTTGCGGAACTCGGGACAGTGATTGTCCATGGTGTAGCCATCAAACCCGGCAAGCCGGTGATTCTGGCAATTGTGGATAACACCCCGGTAATTGGCCTGCCCGGTTATCCGGTCTCGGCCATCCTGACCATGCGACTTTTTGTGCATGAAATGATCTATGACTTCATGGATATGCAGAAACCGGCAGCGCAATGGGCAGCAGCCCGTATGTCACGCCCCATGCATTCAGCCATGGGAGTGGATGAATTTGTTCGAATTACCCTTGGCCAGGTGGGCGAAGAGCTCATGGCAACACCTGCCGGAAAAGGCGCAGGTGCGGTAATGTCCCTTGTCCGTGCCGATGGAATCCTTACCCTTCAGGCGGGATCAGAAGGAGTGGGTGCCGGCGAGGAAGTCCAGATTGAGCTCTTACGTCCCCTCACTGATGTGCAGTCAACGCTGGTTGTCATCGGCAGCCATGATAATATCATTGATGTCCTTGCAAATCTGCTCCATAAGGGACGTAAAACCATCCGTGTTTCATCTGCCCATGTGGGGTCCATGGGGGGAATAATGGCCATTCGGCGCGGTGAGGCGCATCTGGCCGGGAGTCATCTGCTTGATGAGATAAGCGGAGAATATAATGTTTCTTTCATCAAACGCTTTCTGGCTGACACGCCTCTGCAGCTCATCAACCTCTGCTACCGCCAACAGGGACTGATTGTTGCCAAAGGAAATCCACTCGCAATCAAAGGGTTTGAAGATGTGGCAAAAAACAATCTCAGGTTTATCAATCGGCAAAACGGCGCAGGCACCCGGCTGCTTACTGACAAAACCCTCAAGGATCTTGGTATAAATCCAACTGACATCAATGGTTATGGCCATGAAGAATACACCCATATGAGTGTGGCGGCCTCCATTGCCAACGGAAGTGTGGATTGCGGCATGGGAATCCTGGCTGCGGCAAATGCTCTTGGTCTTGATTTTATCCCAGTTGCTGAAGAACGCTATGATCTGATCATTCCAAAGCAATTTCTTGATGACGGGAAAATAGCGGCCTTACTCGATCTTATCCGCAGCAATGATGAATTTAAAGAATTGGTCAACAATCTTGGCGGATATAGCCTGCGCGACTCAGGCAGCATTATGTATGAACAATAGATAGTATGATAAGAATTCTTCTTGTTTTCATCTGATGAGATGACTTAACTAAAGAAACACTTTAGGAGATAAAAATGAAGAGATTTTTGGTGGTATTTATTGCTTTAATGTTGATGGCTGGTGGTGGTTCGGCTTGGGCTGAAAGTGAGAAAGCTGAACTTAAAATTACCTGCTGGGATGGGTATGCAAAACCCTATGTTGATGATTTCAAGGCCTTGGTAAAGAATAAATACAAAGTTGATCTTGAGATCAAAATTCACAACCCGGTTGATCAGGATGAATTCTACGAGGCGGCGAAAACCGGCAAGGCAGACCTGATTTCTCCGCCCCAGGACATGGTTAAGAACCCGAAATTTTATTGTTTCACTGAGGGGAATTTTCTGCTTCAGACACCGGATTTAAAAAATATTCCTAACTTCAAACATGTTCTCCCCTTCTTCCAGAAAGATCAGGCCTTGATTTACAAGGGGCTTCGCTATGGAGTGCCCTATAATTGCGGCCCCTACGGCTTGGCTTACAATACTGAAGTGGTGAAGTCGGCTCCCACCAGTTGGAACATTTTTTTTGATCAGAAATACAAAGGCCAATTTACGATTAATAACAATTTTCCCAAATGCAATATCTGGATTTCAGCACTATCCCTGGGTTATGGATATGATGATATTTTTGATATCTCCAAACTGGACCGAAAAAAAGTCC
>JAGHCC010000116.1 GCA_021160685.1 Desulfobulbaceae bacterium
GGAAGAACTCGGCTTTGCCTATGACTCCAGCATTTTTCCCATTTACCATGATCGCTACGGCCTGCCGGAGGCGCCGCGGTTCGAATACAGGTTGCCGGGCCATGATCTAACGGAATACCCCATCTCAACCTCGTTGATCCTGGGCCGGAAAATTCCAGTAGCCGGCGGCGGTTATTTTCGCCTCTTCCCCTACTGGTTCAGCCACGTGGCGTTGAAAAAGATCAATGAAAAAGAAGGGCAGCCATTCATTTTTTATTTTCATCCCTGGGAGCTTGATCCGGAGCAGCCGCGGATGAAAAAGATCAAACTCCTGTCTCGGTTCAGGCATTACAACAACCTGAAGAAAACCCGTCAACGCCTGGAGCGGCTGTTGACGGATTTTAATTTCAGCTCAATAACCAGGCAATCGTGAATCGGGAAAGAAAAACACAGGAAAGAAATGCAGCCGCAAACTCGCAATTCCAATCCCATCTTTTTGCTTTATAGCTGATTATAGCTCATTCAGCTGCAAGCTGATATCGTGATATCGGGCTTGGTAAAGCAACTATAATTTATCATGAAAACACAAGCATGAGAACACAAGGAGTCAGTTTGGTGACTGGTGAAAAAACAAAGCCTTTTCAATCCATCTTCCTGGCGGGATTGCTATTCAGCATTGTGGCTGCCTACCATCCCGTACTCCTGCAGCTTGTCAAAACTTGGGCAAGATCCGGCAACCATTCGCATGGTTTTTTCATCATTCCGATCAGTTTTTATATCATCTGGCAAAAGAAAGATCAGCTCTCGGCCATTGAAATAAAACCGTCCTGGGTGGGCGGCGCGCTGATACTGATTTCACTTGGGGTGTATTTTCTGGCATATCACGCCGGTGTGCATACGGTTTGTTCTTTGACGATCATTTCGCTGGCGGCCGGCATCGCCCTTTTCCTCTTTGGCTGGAAAATGGCGCGAGCTTTATGTTTTCCTCTTTTTCTCCTGTTGTTTATGATCCCGGTTCCATCCCAGATTTATGCTTCCATCACTGTTCCGTTACAGCTTATCGTCAGCAAAATCAGTGTATATTTTGCTTCGGCGATTGGCATCCCGATTATGGCCGAGGGCAATGTGATTCAGCTGCCGGGAAAAACACTTGAAATTGTCGAAGCCTGCAGCGGTCTACGATCACTGGTCTCCCTGCTGACTTTAAGTCTTGTGTTCGGCTACTTCACGCTGCAGGCAAATGTCTCGCGCACGATTTTGTTTTTATCCGCCGTTCCTATTGCCATAATTGTTAACATATTCAGAGTCCTGGCCATTCTGTCAGCTTTTTATTTCTACGATTTTGATCTTGCCGGGGGAAGTATTCATACCTGGCTTGGCCTGGCGGTTTTCCTGCTGGCTCTATCTATCCTCTCGATCGAGAAAGGAATTATAGGAATTTGGGATCGATAAGTTTTTCCAGAGCAACAATTATCATCTGCCTTTTGTTGCTTACGGCTGTCGGAATCACCGCAAAAAAAGATACCTCGGTTCAGATCCGCGAGCTGAGTCTCGAGGAGGCGCTGCTGCCGGCGCTTACCTCCTGGTCATGTGGAGATCGTATTTCTCTCAGTGCCTCTACTGTGGAAGCGTTGGAATTAGACGATTATTTATTCAGCAGTTTTTCTAAAAACAACAACACGCTATCACTGTATATCGGCTATTATCTGAACCAGGCCAAGATCGGCGCGGCCCATTCACCGCTGGTTTGTTTTTCCGGCCAGGGCTGGTTGTTGTCGGATCGTAAAGATAAAACAATAACCATTGGCAATGACCGTCTGCATCTGGCCAGCATGGTAATCAGCAAGGGGGAAGAGAAAAAACTGGTTTTGTACTGGTTTCAGGCTTATGACAAAACTTCGCCCGGGACATTTATGCAAAAACTCAATTTATTACAAGCCAAATTGATTCACTCCCGGGAAGATAACGCGTTTGTCAGGGTGATGATCCCGTTTGGGGAAACCGCAACGATCGCCCAGGCCCAGAAAACCGGGATTGATTTCATCAAAGATCTTTATCCGGTATTTAAAGATTATTTGATAAACGGACGAAGGTAATTTCATGCAGCTTTTCCTGCTCTTTATTTTCCTGGCTACTTTTTTTCTATGTGGCGCAACCTACTTTTTATTTCCGCTTGTCCTGCTGGCGGCTGGAAGGATTTTTCCGCTTAACGCGAAGAAAGAAAAAATTTATCCATCAATTTCTATAATTATTTCCGCATATAATGAAGAGAATGATATCGCGGCAAAAATAGATAATACCCTGGCACTGAACTATCCGCCGGAAAAGGTTGAAATCTTGATTGGTTCGGATGGTTCCACTGATAATACCGCGAGCATTGTTGAATCGTTTACCGGTGAGCGTATCCGCTTTTATGATTTTCAGAAAAATCGGGGAAAAACATCAGTGCAGAACGATCTGGTTGAAAAGTCAAAAGGAGATATTCTGGTGTTTACTGATGCCGCATCGTTTCTTTCCCGGGATTCCGTGGAAAAACTTGTGCGCAATTTTGCCGACAGTCGGGTGGGCTGTGTTGCCGGCAGATTGAGATTTATTGATACGGACCAGAATTTAACCACTGAAAGTCAAGGTCTTTACTGGCGTTACGAAGTAAAGCTCAGGGAGCTGGAGTCTTGCCTCGGCACTCTCGTCGGTGTGGACGGTCCGCTCTACGCGGTTCGTAAAAAATGTTATGTCCCCTTAGAGGCGAATATTATCAGTGACCTGATGACTCCTCTGCTGGTTTTAGAACAGGGCCGAAAGGTGATTCTGGAACCGGAAGCGGTTGTCGATGAAAAACCGACCCAGAAAGGTAGTGATGA
>JAGHCC010000028.1 GCA_021160685.1 Desulfobulbaceae bacterium
ACATAACTTAGGAAAACTCGGAGTGTAAAAGCTCACCAGTGCCTTAGATTCGTTCATTCGGAGTCTACGCTTACCTGGGACTTCGAAGCATACTGGTGCTATTCAAGAAGGCCAGGTAAGCGAGTATGCGAGACTCCGAAATGGACGAAAATGAGGTACTGGTGAACTTTTATGTTGGATAAAGCCTGCAAGCTACTCTCCCCCCTTGAAAAAAAGTAGAGAGGGGTCCTGGCTAAAAAATCCCCCTAAATCCCCCTTTTTCTAAGGGGGACTTTTTGTAAACGTGCTCCTAGTGAACGGCTACGACTTTTTCGATCCTTAAGTTATTGACATTGAGCAATGAAATCATATCCCGTACCCCGCATCATTATACCGTTAAAAAGAAAATTTAAGCGCCGTCACCACATTCAAGCCCGGATCATTATAAAAATCTTCCGTGTTCAGGTGGCTGCGATACTCCTTATCTAACAGATTTTCCACATTCAGGGTTAACGTGATATCCCGCAAACCGGCATAATCAAAGGTTACCCCGCTGCGCAGATTACAAAGGGCGTAACCCGCTGTCTCCCTTTCCCCCTGGGCCGGATGATCCTGGTGGTCATAGAGGCTGCTGCTGAATTCAAGCCAGTATTTCACGCCTTTGGCCACCTCATCCCGCCATCGCATACCGAGCAAACTATTGAGCGGCGGGATAAAGTTGAGCCGGTCATGACTGTGACGCTCCCGTCCTTCCACATAAGCCAGATTGCCAAACAGGATTAACCTCTCAATAAGATCAAATTCAAGGGAACCATCGGCCCCAAACAGTTCGGCATCGGAAATATTAACATACTCCCTGGTCTCACGCCCGGCAAAGATCCTGCCGGTATTGGCAAGATCAATGTAATCCTCCACCCGGCAGTAAAACCCACTGAAAGAGCCCCGCAGCCGGGAAAAATCCACCTTGAACCCGGCATCAAAATTATACGAGTATTCCGGGTCCAAATCCGGGTCACCAAGAATCATATAGGTGCTGCTCCGGGTTGAATAGCGCTCAAAAATATCCGGTGCCCTGAAACCCGAGGAGAGATTGGAGGTAGATGAACCTGTTCGCTCAAAGCGTAGAGCAGGCCAAAATTAAAGGTTGCGGCATCATCGGTTTTTCGGCCAAAATGGTTGACTGCGGTTGCTGATTTGACCACGGTGCCGTCCGGGCCATAAACATCAGTCGTAAAGGGAACATCATCGGCATCAGCAACAAAATAGTCATAGCGCAGACCGGCCAGCAGGGTGAAACGTTCTCCCAGGGTAATTTCATCCTGGCTGAAAATACCGAAATGATCGCGGTCGGAATCAGGCACGGACTTAAAAGTCATCACCTTGGTGGTGAGATCGTTGCTTTCCTTTTTATTAGTTAATTGTTCATCCCCGTCGGTTTCCTCGTGAACCAGCTCAAAACCGCTCACCAGACGGTGAGTATCATTCAAATCAACACAAGCCTGCACGGATGAGCCAAGAGCCGAAGTGTTAATCTCGTTCCACTTTAACGTGTACATGGGCTTTGTTGAGCTATAAATTTTGGCTTTATAACTCCGTTTCTGTTCAACATACCAGTTTCTGAACTGCACATCCTGAAACAAACCCAGATTCCGGCCATGATAAGCCAGTTTGTAGGTATCCGTGTCAAATCTGGTAAAATGAGAATATGGGGCATTGGCCTTTTTCGTCACTCCCATATCATCAATATTATTGCTTCTGAAAACAAGGCTGACCTCATGTTCGTCGTTAAGCAGATAGCGGCCTTTAAAATCCAGATTCCAGGCGTCAAACTGGCTGTTGTCTACCTTGTTCCCGCCACCGTCTTCATAAGAATCGGCATCACGTTCGGAAAGGGCGAGATTAAAATCCAGGCCATAACCGCCGCCGCTGATATCATAGCGACTGTTCCTGCCGTCATCAACAGAGGAGTACCTCCCTTCCAGGCTATTTTCAAAGACCCATTTATCCTCCCCGGCAAAATCAGGGGTTTTGGTTATCACATTGATAACCCCGCCCAGGGCATCGGTTCCGTAAAGCACTGAGGCAGGGCCTTTAACCACTTCAATTCGCTCCACGTTATTAACATCGACAAACGGCACCAGGGGCGAGCGGCCGGCCCAGAGATTGTTCTCCCGGTCACCGTCAATTAAGACCAGGACCCGGTTACCGCCCATGCCGCGGATAACCGGGATCACATTCCAGAAACCGGAACCGGCCACAGAAACACCGGGCAGCGATTCCAGAGGCTGGCCCACGCTGGCCGGATTGCTTACCGTCAGGGACTGAGAACTGACCACCGCCACCGGAGTCGGCACGTCAAAACTCTTTTCTTCCATCCGGGTGGCGGTGACGACAATCTCGTCCAAAGCCGCAACCGGGCTCTGATCTCCGGCTGCGGCAAGGAAAGGTGAGGACAACAAAAATACCGCAGTAGCAGCAAACTCTTTTTTTCTCATTTTTGCCCACGCCAATGTGGTGCCAGAGAACGCATGGCCATCTGGAAACTATCCCAGTCTTTAATGAGAAAAAGGGTCATCTTGCCAAAACTCTGTTCGCTTAAAATCATAACACGGCTCCTTCCTGCGACCCGGGCCTGCCCCTGAAAAAGGCAAAAAAATCCCCGGACCAATTTTAATTTGATCCGGGGATTCCCTGATTTTCCACGAATGATTTGAGGTGTCTCTGGTCCTCGGAGACAACTTCATTTATTTCCAGACAGGTTTTCTGACTCCCGGTTCGTCCTTCCTGCCGCGCCTTCCCAACAAAATGTCAGTGGCTTAAATGCGGCATTCGTCCCCGGTCACAGCGGCGGGCCCGTCCCGGATTTTCACCGGGTTCCCTTTTATGCTCGGCTAAGAGCATCTGAAAATTTTTTAAAATTTAACGAAAAAGACAAAAAGAGTCAATTCAAAAACAAAGAAGACTCATTTTTCTAACATACCCTGTCAAACTCAACAACTCGATTACGGCCGCCTTTTTTTGCTTCATAGAGAGCTTTATCGGCCATGCTTATCAAGTCGTTCGGTTTCGCCGGTTGATGTGCGTGAAAGGAGGAAGCGCCTATACTGATAGTAACATCGACTGCTGTGGACCCATTTTGAAATTTTTCCGCCGCGCAGCCGAGACGAATTTGCTCACTTGCCTGCATGGCGCCACGGATGTCGGTCTGGGGCATAAGAACGACAAATTCCTCACCGCCGAAACGAAAGACAAGGTCCGATGCGCGGCTCGAACAAGTGATACGCCGCGCAACTTCCTTGAGGACAAAATCACCGAACTGATGACCATGGTCATCATTGACATTTTTAAAATGATCCAGATCCATCATGATACAGGAA
>JAGHCC010000263.1 GCA_021160685.1 Desulfobulbaceae bacterium
TCTTCAACGCTTCCTTGACAATAAGGTGTGGCCGAAGAGGCTGTTTTTCCGTGCCTGTCTTGCGGCTGAAAGCAAGGATCTGCTTGACAAGATCTGCAGCCCGTTGCCCTGATATCAGGACCTTCTCAATATCCTTTCCGACAGTACTCTCTGCAGAAACCTCATTCTTTATTAATTCGGCATAGCCAAGGATTGCAGAAAGAATATTGTTAAAATCATGGGCAATGCCACCGGCCAGGGTGCCGATTGCCTCCATTTTCTGGGCTTGGAACAGGTCGTTTTCAAGTTTTTTCAACTTGGAGATATCCTTGGCGACATGGGCGATATATTCGAGTTCACCCTGCTCATCAAATACCGGAGAGGCCGAGACTAAAAATGTTTTCCCCAGTTTTTCATGGTGCATCTCCCGGCTATAGGGTTCAAAGGTCTTCTTTGTCTCCAGCAGGGGACAGTCCCGGCAGGGCTCCTTTGAGCCATGAAAGAGTTCGTAACAATGATGGCCGACAATTTCATCAGAGGGAAGGTCAAGGATGGTACATGCTGCCTGATTGGCTTTTACTATGCACAGGTCAGTCTCCTGCAGGGTGACAATATCAGTAAAAGAGTTAAAGGTTCGATCCCACTGCTCTTCACTTTTGCGAATGGCGGTTTCAACCTTTTTTCGCTCAGTGATATCACGGGCAATTCCAGTAACGGATACAGCTTTCCCCTGCTCATCATAATGAAAATTGGAGGTCCACAGCATATCGAGGACAACACCTGTTTCCTGGTTGACTTGCCGGTTTTCAATACGGCTTTGGCGAATGTGTCTGTTTTGACACTCTTCAAACCAGGCCTTTGTCCTTTCAAGATCATCGGCATGAAGAAACTGAAAAGCATTTTGGCCTATGAGCTTTTCAGGATCAGTGCCAAATATTTCCTTGGCCATATGGTTGACGTAGAGCAGGTTTCCCTCTGCATTCACCTGGGTTATAAGATCGCTCGTCCCTTCCACCAGCTCCCGGTATGTTTGCTCCATCTCTTTACGCTGGGTTATATCTATAATGACAGCAGCGAAAACAGGGGTGGAAAGATACTCTGTTTTCTGGAGATGAATCTCTACCGGATAGGTTGATCCATCTTTTCGTCTGTGGACAGTCTCAAGAATTACTTTTTCTTTTTGACCGTTTTTTAGTGGAGCTACTATTTTCTCAAAGGTAGATGCATCGATCTCGGGCTTGATATCCAAGGGAGTCATTTCCAGTAACTCGGCCTGGGAGTATCCCGTATTTGCCCGCGCCCCTTCATTGACAAACAAAAACCTATAGCTGTCTGCATCAAAGAGGAAAATCTCGTTGAGCGATTTTTCTATGATCTGCGTCACATTTCTCTCCTGCTTGAGCGACTGACGCAACTCAACTGTTCGCTCCTCTACCATGGACTCAAGGTGTTTATGATAGTTTTGTAATTCCTTTTCGTTCTGTTTTCGTTTAATCGCCAGTTTCACGGTGGACGGAAGAATTTTAAGATAATTGCCTTCAGGATCTTTAATGAGATAATCGCAGGCCCCTAACTTCATAGCCTCAACAGCAACTTCCTCGTTACCGGTACCGGTCGTGACAATAACCGGAATTTCTTTGAATAGATCAAACAGCTCAAAGGATGTCCCGTCTCCAAGCCAATAATCCGAAATAATGACATCAAATCTTTTTGATTTCATAATTCTTTCGGCCTCGGCAATGGACTCGGCAATGGTGTAATCATAGGTCAATTCCATTTTTTTGACGGATCTCTTAAACGCCATCTGGTCGACCTTGTCATCCTCAATAAGAAGGAGACGGATTGCTTTGTCTTTCATGATTTTTTCCTCTTCCTGATCGGAACCAAATACCTTTGAGACAACATGACCATAATCTTCTTTGCCGCCGAATTCCTTTGGCTTGCCAAATTAATCCGGCAACTCACTCAATGTCCAGTACAGATCAATTGTTCTTACCACCTCAACAAATTTTCGGTAATCGACCGGCTTGATCATGTACCCTGCAACCCCTAAATTGAAACTTTCAACCTTGTCCTGATCGTCTTTGGACGTGGTGAGAACAACCACGGGAATACTTTTCAGGTTATCATCTTTCTTGGCTATCTGCAAAAATTCAATGCCATTCATTTTCGGCATATTGAGATCAAGTAAGATGATACCCGGCTTCTCGTTTTCAGAATTACCAAGAAACGCTAAAGCCTCTTCACCATTACCCACAACATCCAGTTTGTTGGTGATATTGAGTTCTTTCAAGGCCCGTTTAACCGTCATGGCATCCACCTGATCGTCTTCCACCAAAAGAATGGGCTTAGAACTTCTCATCGTGTTCTCCTTATTTCGCTAGTGTATCTGTACCTTCTTCCAGTTCCTTAACCCTGTCCCGGAGCTCCTTGATCCGAAACTCGCGCCCCACAAAAAGATCATTCATACGTTCAAGTTCGGCGACCTTCTCTTCCAGTTCGGCGGTCTGCTCTTTAACCAGGCTTTCAAGATGATTTTTATACTTTTCTAATTCTACTTCCGCCTGCTTACGTTCGGTGATATCCTGAGCTGTCCCTCTCATCAGGATGATTTTCCCATCTTCCTGACGTACAGTCATAACCTCTTCATGTATATTTTTTACAGAGCCATCATCCATCACAATCCTGTATTCTGAACGATAATCTTCACCCTTCTCGGCCTGTTCTCTGACGGCATCTCGATCCTCGGGGTGAATATGCTGCAAAATATCTGCAAATGATAAAGGTCCAGCATCTTTATCAACCCCGAATATCGAGTACAATTCATCAGACCAGGAGACGCTATCCTCGTGTGGTTTAAAATCCCAATGACCTAAACGGGCAAGTGTCTGAGCCTCTTTGTAACGTTCCTCGCTTTGGCTGAGTCTTCTCTCGGTATCTTTGATTTCAGAGATATCCGTAGCCGTAAAGGTTACCCCGGTTGAGCGATCATCAAGATTTAAGGGGGTCGAGCTCAGCAGGACATCAATCACCTTACCATCTTTACGCAGCATACGGGTTTCAACCGTTCCGGTTCCCCGCTCACTTATCTGTTTATATTTCTCCCGGCCGACATACTCAAACTCTTCGTCAGTCGGATATACTATTCGGGCATTTTTCCCTAACAGCTCTTCCTTGGTATAACCTATCATGTCGCAAAACCGCTCATTAACCTCATTGAATACCCGATCAACGATCACCCCGATACCGGCGGGCGCGGCCCGAAAGATACTGGATAAACGATTCGCACTTTGCTCTAATCTGTTTTGGATCTGCTTGATTTCCGTGATCTCCCGAAAAATCTCCAATTTTGAGATGCTGCCATCAGGATTTTTCAGCGGACTATCTATCAGATCGTAGTACTTCTGGTTCTGAGAAGAACGCCATTGCCAACGAACGGTTTTACCTTTAAAAACCTCAGCGTTCTTACACCAGGGACAAACCGCCTCTCGGTCATGAAAGTAGGAATAACATTTTTTTCCTTGACTCTCGCCAAACTCTTTTTTTAGAGTTTCATTGACAAATTCAATATTATACTGATCATCAACAATATAAACTCCGTCCGTCATACTATTAAGAATGTTGAGAAAATTATCTTTCTCGATCTGCAGCTCCTCTGTTCTTGCACCGACTAAAGTCTCCAGCTTTCTTTTTTTATAGAGAATTGCCAGAAAGAAACCACCCGCAAAAACGATCAACACCAATAACCACTGCCCTATTTTTTTAGCCGCACCAACATAAGTTATATGGCCATATTTTTCGTATGGCCCCACCCGTAGATCTTTCATAAGATTTACGACAGCGCTGTAACTTAAAGGGGGAATCCAACCGGCATAGCCACCCTGTTGTGCAGCCGGGTGTTTTTCAGGCATGGACATGAGCGCAACTGCTACTTTTTTTGCCAACTTGTCTGAAGTGCCCACTAATTTTGCCAGGGGCCACTCAGGATATAATGGGGTACTGTGGGGATAGATAAAGTCATCTGTTTTCCGACCGAGAATGATGAAATCAGCCAAATTTATTTCGCCTTTTTCGGCCAGACGTTCCATAATCCCGGTACGAACCGTGCCGACGTCCGCCTTACCCTCCTTAACCGCAAAAACCACCGGTTCCTGCAGGCCATCAGCAAACAGGATCTGACGGCAATCTTTATCCGGGGAAATTCCATGCTTTTTCAATTCACCCAGCTGCATCCTCCAACCGCCGAAAGCCTCTTCATGAACCCCGATTATAATTTTTCCCTTGATGTCCGAAAAATCCCTGATATCCATCCGGTCGGCCCGGGCAAAGATCACCCCGCCAAATTGTTTTTCGGCTTTGCCACCCACATTATTGACCAGCGTCAGAATCCGGCTGACGCTGAATGATTCTTTCAAACCGATATAGGCGGCAGAATTGGTTAAAACAAAATCAACCTGGCTTTGCTCAACCGCAGTTTCCATTTCATCAAAACCCACCATCGGAATCATTACAAAATGATACCCTTCGATTTCTTGTGAGAGATATGTTGCCGTAGCTGACCATTTCTTTGCGGCGGCTTCAACTCCGCTGTAGGCTCTGACCGCGATTTTTACCTCTTTGGCTGGAGCAGCAGATAACCAGGCCGGGTTCCAGGCCATAAGAGCAATTGCCAACCATAAAGTGATTGCTAATCGTGACACTCGCCGGTTTTCAGAGCCCGGTTGCCTCATAAAAGTTGCCTCATAAGCTTAGAGATTCTCATCCTTTCTTCCTTGTTTCGGCAACGTAAAAAAGAATGTGGCCCCATGGCCTGTTGCCGATTCCACCCAGATAGAACCGCCATAGAGGCCAATAATTTTTTTGACCAGGGTCAGGCCGATACCAGTACTTTCGTACTCATCGCGAGCCTTCAGTGTCTTAAATATTTGAAATATCTTGTCATGATATCTCTTGTCGATGCCAGGGCCGTTATCCGAAACACTGAATTTCCAGAATGCGCCTTTATCCACACATCCCACTTTGATAATCCCTTCATCTTTGTCCATAAATTTTATGGCATTGCTGATAAGGTTTTGAAAAACCTGTTCCATGCGTGTGGGATCCCTCAGGACCACGGGCAGTGTATCTTCACATATTATCTGAATAGTATCCGGAGGTGCAATATTGTCAACAACCTCATGGACAAGAAGGTTCAGATCCAGTTGTTCTTCCTTTTCCTTGACTCGACCGACACGCGAGTAGCGCAAAACACCATCAATAAGGCCGTCCATGCGTTTGACTCTTTTTAAAACCAAACTCATCTGTTCCCTGCCGTCCTCATCAAAAGACTCGGAATAATCCTCAGAAATCCATTGGGTGAGCTGACTGATGGCCCGCAGGGGGGCTTTGAGATCATGGGAGACAATATAGGCAAATTCCCTGAGCTCATTGTTGGCGGCGGCAAATTCGATATTGATCTTCTGGAGATCGTCTCTGGACTTGTTTACATCTTCAAGGAGATAGGTGAGGGCTTTGCGGGACTCTTCAATTTTAGCTGTTTTTTCTTTCAGTTCTTCAGTCCGCTGATTGACCAGTTTTCTCAGATGATTGCGGTATTCCTTTAGTTCCGCTTCTGCCTGCATACGTTCGGTGACATCTGACAGTGAAACAAAGACCCTCGACCATGTATCTTCATAGCCGGGTACCACTGACAATCCCAGTATAACTTGAATTTCATCACCTTGAAGTGTTTGATTGAATGCCTGTATTTCAAAATTGTATTTGCCCTGGGCCAGACAAATAAGTTCTTCTTTAAATGAATCATAGGACTTATTTCCGAAAATCTGATCCAGACTTTCAAAAAGCACTTCCTCGCTTTCAGCCCGAAATATTTTGAGAGTTGCCTTGTTGACCTCTATAATCTTTACTAGTTGTGCGCATGTTCGAACGAATTCCGGATGGCTTTCAAAATAGGATCTAAAATCAGCTATTCCGGAATCCCGCAGTCGGTCAATGTGTATCTTAATAGCCGAAAAATCTTCTTCCCATAAAGAAATGGGGGACTCTTCAAATAACCCTCGATATCGCCTCTCACTTTTATTTAGCGCCTCCTTTGCCTGCTTGCGCTCAACCATCTCCCTTTCCAGATTATTTTTCGCTTCCCTGATGGTCCTTAAATCATTTTCCCTTCTGCGCTCGAAACGAAAAAAAACGATTCCAATGGACAAAAAAAGAACTATTGAAGTAACGATCAGAAATACTTGTGTATACCTGAAACGACTCAAATCCTTTGACATTAGCTGCTGAAGTTTGCTTTCGACTTCGTCAGCCTCTTGAAGAAACCTGCGAAACACATCATCATAGTGCTGATCCATATCACTGCCGGCACCAGCGAGGTTCTTTGTTTCCAGCCTTTTTTGGGTAATCTCCCTGAACTCTTTCAGTTTTACCTGAACATTTTTGATCTTCCCGCGCATTTCTATATCGTCAAGGGGGACATAGGTCCCTTCAGGATTTTTTCCTCCTTCCAGCATGGCTTGTGCATACCACTCAGCCTGGTCCTGATGATGCCAAACCACACTCATATCCTCATGGCGATCACCGCTAATGATCTCCTCAAACCAGAGATGGGCGGTAATAGCCTCCAGTTTGATCTCCATGGCGGCATCTGCCAATGGCGCATACACTTTATTTATTCGATCGCCTGTGAAGAAGCCATAAGCCATTATGCCGGTTATCATCAATCCGGCCATGCATATCAGCAGGGACATTCTCCATTGGATCGGCATCAATTGATGCTTTAATTCCACTTCGTCAACGGGTGATTCTCTGGTCATGAAAAACTCACCAATTATTTTTTAGGGTGCTTACCTGCGCACCAAAAAGGTGGGCGTTGCCCACCCTACCCTCCGCACAAATTTTCTTGCTCGGGGCAAAAAAAAACAGCCATACATTCTTCAATTTTCATTCTTCAATTCTAAAGCTTCAACCCTGTCCCTGAGCTCCTTTATTCGAAACTCCCGACCCACAAAAACATCATTCATTCGCTCAAGTTCCGTTACCTTCTCTTCCAATTTATTTGTCTGCTCTTTAACAAGGGATTCAAGGTGATTTTGATACTTTTCTAATTCTATTTCCGCCCGCTTGCGATCCGTGATGTCTTCACCGATGGACTGGTAGGCGACGGCCTCCCCATGGGCATCGAAAAGCGCACGGCTGGTCCAGCGTGTCCAGCGGATCTCTCCCTCAGCCCCAATCACCTGGTGCTCATGGGACTGATTCCTGGAATCCATTGTCATTGCGGAGATGTTCGCCATCACGGTTTGCCGCTCTGCTTCCGGTATCAACTCGATGATAGACGAGCCAACCAACTCCTCGGATGTCTTCCCGAAATACCTGCAGTAGGCCTCATTGGCATAAGTGATCTCACCACCGGGCAGGAAACGGCAGATCAAGACCGGCGTGTCCTCCGCCACCGTCCGGTAGCGCTCCTCACTTTCATGAAGCTTTTCGTTTATTCTCGACAATTCTTGCGTACGAGTTTCCACGGCCTTACGTAGTCGACAATTGAAAACAAACAAAACAAGGTAGCCCAGCAGGGTCAGCCCCAGGCCGCCCAGCAGCCAGGGGAACAGGCGGGTCACGTAACTCGGTCGACTGAGCCGCTTGATTTCACCGGCATGCCGAGGCAGCCAGCGCTGAAAAATGGCGCTCCTCCGCTCCACGGAGATGGCGAGCAGGGCCTTGTCAAGCA
>JAGHCC010000427.1 GCA_021160685.1 Desulfobulbaceae bacterium
GGCCATATGGTTCCTCTATTTTCTCTTGATGAAGTTTAAATTAAAGCTACCGTCAACGACAACGCGTCTCCAGTCTCTTGCTCTGATTTTTTTTCTTTCTAATCAAATAATAACAGCTTGGCAAAAAGTCAAACTTTATATTCGTTGGCAGCACATCAATCCAGGCAGTCAGGTCTCAGCTTCTCAATGCCAGCCACCAGGCAGAGTAAACAGCAAGAATACAGATAACAAAAAGAAAAAATTGACGTTTAGGGCAGAGACACCATTGTAACACAACAGGCAAAGACGCAATCACTGTTCCTGTGAGCATGCCGGCGGCCAACCCCCAGAGATGAGCGCCAAAATCCGTTCTCTCGCCCTCGGAACCCAGCATGGCAAGCAGGCTCAATCCTGCCCCAAGGGGAAGCAGCAGACCTTTGATTCCCTGGCGTCGTTTCACCTGGATACCGCACAGGATGCCGATTGCCCCAAACACAGCGGTGGAAAAACCAACGGAGTTATGAAACTCACCTCGAACAACAACATTGATGGAATTCCCCAGACAGCCAGCCAACAGGACAAGCAGCCAGCCGAGTCCGCTGCCGAGAATTTTACACAAGAAATGAATGACAACGCCGCCGATAACCGCATTGGAGAAGACGTGAACCGGATCGGCATGAAGGGTCAATCCGGTTAGAACACGCCACCATTCGCCATGCTCAAGAATAGGTCTGCCACGCACCGCGCCCTCATTAAACCAATGACTCTGGTCGACCCAATCCCCGGTAATTCCAAAAAAAAGAAGCAGAACTCCCATGATCAAAACAGTGGGAGGATGCCGATCATGGAGGAGACCGAATCCGACATTTTCCTCCTTGGGCGGCGGCCAGTTCTCATTTTCTCTTTCAAAACTGACAATCGATTGCCGGGCATGATCAAGACCCTCTTCAGGAACCAGAATCAACCAGCCGCCCTGGTACTGCTTCAGGCTGTGACGCTGATTCTCAGAGCTGAGAACGAGTGACCAGAGGCTGGCCTGTTGATAGGTCCGGCAGAATGCGGCGCTCACCGGCAAAGCATCTTTATCCATGCAATTCCGTCAAAAAAAGGGTAACTCTTCACAATAACTGGTGGAAACCTATAAACAAATTCCCCTCAATCACCCTTTTTAAGGGGGAGGTTGTCAGTACGCCATCACAGAATGAGAAGGTACAAAAAAAGGGCCGTAACCAATTAAGATTACAGCCCTTTTATATTCCTGCCAAAAATTATTTTCTCCCGCTGTTTATAAAAGACTGATGATCCCCAGAAAAAGAACTGAAGCTCCCAGGCCAAGGCTTATAATTCCCAGCCATGTTGTTGAACGAACTGATACTTGCGGATGTTGGAGACAGGCATTTATTTTGCCCCACAAATGGTTTGCCGATGCAATTTCCATCTTATAAGAATTTTTATTTTTTAAATTATTTAAACAGGATCGATACCAATCATTCATGACAATCGACTGATCAGGGTGATCAATTTTGAAACCGCCGGAATGTTTTTTTTCAAAATCCTTGAGAAAAGCATAATCCATTTGCAAAGCCTCACAAAAAATACATTTGTCGATTGCTTTAAGCTTAACTCTGACAACAGAACGATGAGGGATTCCAGATTGTTTTATCCAGACGCACCCTTCGTTGGATTCTTCTTTTGCTGAGTCGTAAATTGTATATTCCATAATCGCACCAGTTCACCGGTAACCAATCACTGGGAAAAAAACGCCATGTTTTGTGTAACGCTTCAATCTATAAAAATTCACAGCGTTACGCATTCCTTAAATGACTGGAGGGAAAATAAAAAAAGTACTTACAACATAACGTGTAAGTACTTATAATTATTCATTTGGTGCCGAAGGCGAGAGTCGAACTCGCACATCCATACGGACACTAGACCCTGAACCTAGCGCGTCTACCAATACCGCCACTTCGGCATGTGATGAGATGAGCAACATAATTATTTCACAGGGTATTTGTCAAGGATTTTGTAAATATTCGGCTTAATACAGAATTGTTACTAAAACCACCGAAATGTAAATGTTTGGCCAGTGTCCCATATTCGTGCTAGCAGGCTAGCGAACTATAGTAGTCTATGTAAGTCAGTCTGATCGCATGAAGATGGGGTGCTGGCCGAACATTTACAGGATTTTATCAACACTGTTTCCTTAAAAGTCTCCGGTCAATTCACAGCTTTTACTTTTTACCAGGCCCCCAGGTTTGACAACAACGCCCGAAGGTCTTAAATTGTTTGAGTCCCAGGATCTGTAAAAAATAGGCATGACAAGATCACGCTGTATTCTACACAGACCCTTCACATAACCCACTAAAGTGGAATAAAATATCAGGTTTTTCAGGATAAGTCCCTTAACAGTAGAGGCAGATAGCGAACAGAGAGAGACCTTCGAGTTGTTTATTTCAAAGAAGTTTTTGAATTTCTTGCCACAAATAACACGAAAATAATTCTTAAGTGACTAAATCCACACAACAACTTGTACCCGGAGATATCCGATTTATGAAAATATATACCGATCTTGCCGAAATCACCACACCGATCCCCCAAGCCCATGTGACAATCGGCAATTTTGACGGAGTCCACGTGGGCCATCAAATTCTGTTCAGTGAGGTGGTCAGCAGGGCCTATAAGAACAAGGGAACCAGCGTGGTCATTACTTTTGAGCCTCATCCGCTTAAAGTTGTCCGTCCTGACATCGGCATCAAACTCATTTCCACCTGCGAGCAGAAACAGGAGCTGATCGAACTCGCTTCAATCGATGTTCTCATCTGCCTGCCTTTTACAAAAGAACTCGCCCAGACTCCGGCAGAGACCTTTGTAGACGAAGTCTTAATCAAGACCGTTGGCGTCAAGGAATTGGTGGTGGGTTATGATTATGCATTCGGCAAGGGACGGGAAGGAAATATAGACTTTCTCAAAAAACAGGGTGAGCAGAAAGGTTTTCCGGTCACCGTGGTGGAAGCCTATTATGTTGATGATGTCCTGGCCAGCAGTACTGAAATTAGAAAACTTGTTTCCCAGGGGCGGATGCGGGATGTCAGAAAACTGCTGGGCCGATATTACCAGATCCGGGGTGAGGTGCTGGTGGGCAAGCAGCGCGGCGGGGCTGAACTGGGTTTTCCCACGGCCAACCTGCAGATCTCCGAGGAAGATCTCTGTCCCAGGCACGGCGTCTATGTCACCCAGGTCATCTATGATGGCAAATGCTACGGTGGTGTGCTGAATATCGGCTATAACCCGACGTTTGGAGAGGAGTCCCTGTCGGCCGAAACTCATATTTTCAATTTTAATGAGGATATTTACGGCAAGCCGATCAAGGTCAACCTGCTGCAATTTCTGCGGGACGAACAAAAATTCTCCGGGCCGGACGAGCTGGTGGCCCAGATCTCCAGGGATATTGAACAGGCAAAAGAAATACTGATGGATGCCCAGAAAGAAATATTACTTTCATGCGAAGAGAAATATAATAAATAAAGTAGCTTGGGTTTCTGATTTCGGATTTCGGAATGAACGAACAAAATCGAAATCCGCATTCCAAAATCTGAAATCAATCACGTCCGGTAATCAGCATTAATCCTGACATAATCCAGTGAAAAATCGCAGGTATAGATCTCGGAAGACGCGGAACCATTCTTGAGGTCAATTGTGACCGTAAACTCCTTCTGTTTCAGGACACTTGTGGCCTGCTCTTCATTTTCCTTCAAGCCAAGACCCTCGCGAACCATCAGCACATCATCAAAACCGATATCCACCCGCTCAGGATCAAAATCAACCCCGCTTCTGCCCAGGGCTCCAATGATCCGGCCCCAGTTGGCATCCTCGCCAAAACAGGCGGTTTTAAAAAGAGCGGAGTTGGCCACGGTCCGGGCCGCCTGTTCCGCCGCTGCCCGGTTTGACGCACCATTGACTCTCACCGTGATCAGCTTGGTGGCCCCTTCGCCGTCCGCGACAATCTGCAGGGCCAGATCTTTTAACAGACCATCAAGGGCTTTCTGAAAAACACCGGCTCCATCCTGGTCCATTCCGGTCAGGAGTGAATTTTCAGCCAGACGGTTTGCCATGACCAGCACCGTGTCATTCGTGCTGGTATCACCGTCCACCGTGATCACGTTAAAGGATTGATCAACGCCTTTTTTGAGCATGCGGCCAAGGAGATCAGCCGAAACAGCCGCGTCGGTGACCACAAAACAAAGCATCGTGGCCATATTGGGCATGATCATGCCGGCGCCCTTGGCCAGGCCGAGAAGTCTGACTTCCCGACCGTTGACCTCAACTTTACGAAAAGCGATTTTTTCCACGGTATCGGTGGTCATCATGGCCCGGGCCACGGCCATGAAGTTGTCTTCGCTCAATTCCCCGGCCAGCCTGTCCATGTTCTTTGCAAAACAGGAAAGATCAAGCTGTTCTCCGATCACTCCAGTGGAGGAGACCTGCACCAGATCTTCGGAAATACATAAAGCTTTGGCTGCAAGCCCGGCGACTCCCCTGGCCAGTTCCATGCCCTGTGCCCCGGTACAGGCATTGGCAATGGAGCTGTTCACCACGAGGGCCTGGGCGTGGCCGGATTTCAACTTTTCCGCTCCCAGAACAATCGGAGCGGCTTTAACACTGCTTGTGGTAAAAACAGCTGCCGCAGCAGCCGGAACTTCCGAGTAAATCATGCCCAGATCCAGCCGGTCTTTGCCACGAATCCCCGCCTTTACGGCAGCTGCTTTAAAGCCTTTTACTGTTAATTTAACTGGTTTCATTGGTTTAACTTGTTTCATTGGTTAAATTGGTTAAGCTGGCTGAACTGGTTCTCAACAAATCCAACTAATCTAACTAGTTAAACCAATTCAATCAATCTCACTTCTTCCGCCCGCAGCAGCGTTTATACTTCTTACCGCTGCCGCAGGGACATGGAGCATTCCGTCCAATCTTTTTTCCGGTCCGCTTGACCGGTTCCGATTTACGTTCCTCACCAGCCTGATCACTGCGGCTCATCAGCATGTCCTGTTCCTCACGCCGCCGCTGGCGCTGCTGCTCTTCAAGCCGTTCCACCTCCTCTTGCCTGGCCACCTGAATACGCAACAGGGTCGAGACGGTCTGCTCTTTCATCCTGTGGATCATGGCCATGAACATTTCAAAGCCTTCCTTTTTATACTCCTGGAGCGGATTTTTCTGACCATAACCACGCAGGCCGATTCCCTCCTTAAGATGATCCATTCCCAGCAGATGATCCTTCCAGTGGGTGTCAACAATCTGGAGAAGAATGACC
>JAGHCC010000123.1 GCA_021160685.1 Desulfobulbaceae bacterium
AAACTATCCAGGCGCTTACACAACTGCCGCAAGTCGAAGTTATTGAGGGCGCGGCCAATTTTATTCTCTGCTATCTCAGCGGCAGGATGCGGGCTCCGGAGCTTGCGAAAAAAATGTTGCAAAAACGGATCATGATCCGCAACTGCGAATCTTTTACCGGCCTTGATGATCGATATTTCCGCATCTCCCTCAAGGATGAAGCAGGAAACAAAAAATGCATGGAGGCCCTGAAGCAAATAATGGGAGACAACCTATGAGAATCGCCATCCTGTCCGACAGCCATGACCATATCCCGAACCTGCGGGCTGCGGTCACCTATTGCAATGCCTATTCCGTTCATCTGCTGATCCATTGCGGAGACCTGATCTCACCCTTTATGCTTAACGAGCTGGCCGCATTCGGCGGAGCGGTTCATCTGATTTACGGCAACAACCCAGGAGACCAGCATCTTATTTCCAGCTGGTCCGGTACCCGTTTTCCATCCATCACCCACCATGGCATTCTCGGCGCAACCGAGGCGGGAGGCCTCAAAATCGCCTTTCAGCATTATCCCAATCTTGCCAGAGGAATTGCGGAAATGGGCCAGTTTGATGTGGTCTGCTGCGGTCACAACCACTGCTACAAGGTTGAAAAAATCGGCGACTGCCTGCTGATTAATCCGGGAGAACTGCTGGGCAAGGACGGCCAGCCCACCTTTGCCATTCTGGACAGCCACAGCCGGGAGGTGGAACGGGTTGAGATTGGCGAACCCTTTGACTTGAAAAAGTAGGATGTGCACCAAAAATTACGAAATCCAGAATTCCATTAAAATAAAGGGTATCTTGAATAATTCTAATTATTCAAAATACCTGAACCAACAACCCAAGAAAGGTACAGTATGACTTCCGATCAACAAGAAAAAAATGACAACGTCAACGATTCTCAGGAAACCTCCAATGAGCTGAGCTTTGCTGAGATGATGAACGAGACCCCGGTGGAACTAGATTTTCATGAACCCGGAGAAAAGGTAAGCGCTGTTGTTGTCAGAATCTCTAAAGATTTTATTTTTCTTGATCTTGGCGGTAAAAGTGAGGGGGTTCTGGCCGCAAGCGAGCTTCTTGGCGAAGACGGCAATCCCACCGTAAAGGAGGGCGATACTGTTGAAGCTTATTTCCTTACTGTTGAACGTAATGAAAAAATTTTCACCACCAAAATGTCGGGAGCCGCAGCCCAGGCCCATCTTGCAGAAGCCTTTCGCAGTCAAATTCCGCTTGAAGGCACGGTTACCAAGGAGATTAAAGGCGGCTTTGATGTCAAAATCGGCGCAGTCCGCGCCTTTTGTCCTTTTTCGCAAATGAGCCTGCGCAGAGTCGAAGATACGTCACAATTTGTCGACCTGCAGCTTGCCTTTAAAATTATTGAATACAAGGAAAACGGCAGAAGCATCATTGTTTCCCATCGGATAATCCTTGAGGAAGAACGGCAGGAAAAAAAAGAAGAGTTGAAAACCACCCTGCAGGAGGGCATGACGGTCACAGGAACGATTACATCCATCCAACCATTCGGCGCCTTTGTCGACATTGGCGGCATTGAAGGACTCATTCCCATCTCGGAAATCAGTTGGGGCCGGGTGGAGGATATCCATGCCATCCTTGAGCCCGGTCAGCAGGTCGAGGTGGCAGCCTTGAAACTGGACTGGGACAACGACCGATTTTCCTTCAGCCTGAAAGAGACCTTGCCCGACCCGTGGCAGACTGTCAGTGAAAAATTTGAGGAAGGCATCAATTATACGGGAATCGTGGCCCGGCTCGCTGACTTCGGCGCCTTTGTCACCCTGGCGCCCGGCATTGACGGCCTGGTTCATATCTCGAACCTGGGAGGCGGCCGGCGGATCAATCACCCCCGTGAGGTTGTCCAGCAGGGTGAAGAATTGGAAGTCCGGATCGATTCCATTGATCCGGAGGAGAAACGTATCTCCCTGTCAGTGCCGCATATTGACAAGGAAAAAGCCAAAAGAAAAGAGCAGTTCACAAAGAAAAAAGGCGGGCAGAAAAAAGATGACAACAAGGCGGACTATCAGCGCTTTGTCGATAAAAAGAAAAAAAAGCCATCTGGTTCCATGGGTACCCTGGGAGATCTCCTGAAGGCGAAGATGGACAAGAAATAATGATGTGAGTGGGTAATCTCCCCCACCAACGATCGAAAAACAAAAAGGCGGTTGAGATAAATTCTCAATCGCCTTTTTTTGTTGTAACAATATGTTTTAAATGAAATTAAACAAACAATGTCCTTTTCCCCTTGCTTTGTTACCACGGCTCTCTCCCAATATTCTCACCCTTCTTTCTTCTCATCAGAAATCAGCTCCGTAGCGTAGATCTGCAGACGATTATTCGGCTCCACGTTTGTATATTGTTTTTTTCGTGCTCATCTTTTTCGGTTGACATGAACACCTAGTGTTACTAATATTTGCAACACGTGTTACAATAAACCCATGGAGAATTTTACCAGTAATGATCAAAAAAAATAGCCCGAAGAACCCAGACTGGCTTCTTTTTTTCTATACAGTTCCAGCCAAACCCGTGGGCAGCAGGACAAAAATATGGCGAAAACTCACAAAAATCGGGGCTGTTAAACTGAAAG
>JAGHCC010000001.1 GCA_021160685.1 Desulfobulbaceae bacterium
GAATCAAGCACCCCGCCCCTCTCAGCCGGCAATATCATTTATACTTAAGATAACGGACAGCATGGAGACCACCACATAGCCCGCGATCACGGCAATAAAGAGGATGAGCGCCGGTTCGATCATGGAGATCATCCTCTTGATGCGGATACGGAGTTCATTTTCAAAATGATCGGCTATCTGACCGCAAACCTCCCCCACCCGACCCGACTCTTCACCGATTGATAAAAGATCCACGGCAAGATCCGGCAACAAACCCTCGTCTTTGAGTCTCCGTCCCACCAGCCGCCCCTCTTTCAGGGCCTCGGTGGCCCTGTTCAGAACCCTTCTGTACTCGCAATTCACAGCCACACCGCTGCTGATCCGTAAGGCCGTGGCCAGATGGACGCCATTATTGACCAGCACCTCGAGGGTTCTGAAAATTCTTGTGGTTTCCAGATCACGGATAAAACCTTTCAGCATGGGAATCCTGATCGCCAGCCGGTCATAGTGTTCACGGCCCTTCGCTGTTTTCAGGTAGCGAACCAGAACAACCACAGGCCCGAAAACCGCTGCAAGGACGATAATATAATGGTTGCTGACGAAATGGGCCACACTCATCATCACTTTAACATTAACAGGCAACTGATGTCCCAGACCGGAAAAAAGGATCTCAAACCTGGGAAGAATGGCCGTAACCAGAACAATAATTGCAATCACACCCACTGCCAGCAGAATAAGAGGATAGATTGAGGCGGAAACAATGAACTGCCTGAGTTCCTGAAAAGTAGCCTGATACTCGGAAATCTTATTGAGCATGGTGGGCAGGATGCCGCCTTCCTCCCCGGCCTTGGCAATATTGACATACATGGGAGAAAAAAAAGGAAACTCGCTAAGGGCTTGGGAAAAGGACTTCCCTTCCTTCAGTTTACGCTCAACCTCGCCGGTAAATTGCTGAAAGGACGGCTTACGGCTCTGGGCCTTCATGATACGCAGGGAAGCATCAAGGGAAAGGCCGGCATCCAGGAGCAGGGTGATCTGTTTGGTAAAAAAGTCAACATCCGCCCGGGTTACCTTGTTCGTCTGAAATTTCTCCCAGAATGCCGCAAATGAAAAAAAAGGGGTCCGGGAGCGGCTATGGATATTAATTTCCAAGGGCCGCAGCCCCTTCCTCATCAGATACAGGGCAACCGCCCCTTTGTCCGCCTCTTCCATCACACCGGACCTGACCTCATTTTCCCCGTCAAGGGCAGTATAATCAAACAGAGCCATGTGTAACACCTCTGCAGACCCGGACAACCTCGGACAGGGTTGTTTTTCCTTCTTTTACCTTGTTCAATCCGTCGATAAACATGGGCTGAAAACCCTCGCCCGCGGCAATCTTCTCCAAAACATCCTGGTTTACACCCTGGGAGATGCCGCGACAAAGCCCTTCGCTCATGCGCAGAAGCTCATAAATTCCGATTCGGCCTAAATAGCCGGTGGAGGAACAATGGGAGCAACCCTGACCGGCGAACATCTCAAAATCGCCGCCGGCGGGCAGAGTGGCGAGATGCCCGGAAATCATTCCCTTACTGACCCGGCACTCGGGGCAGATACGCCTGACCAGCCGCTGGGCCAGAATGCCGCGCAGTGATGATGCAATTAAAAAACGCTCAACACCGATATCAATCATCCGGGTCACGGCAGATACGGCATCATTGGTGTGCAGGGTAGAAAAAACAAGATGTCCTGTAAGGGATGACTGCACGGCGATTTCAGCGGTATCAAAATCGCGGATCTCTCCCACCATGATGATGTCAGGATCCTGGCGAACGATGGAACGGAGCCCTTTGGCAAAAGTCAAACCAATTTCAGGATGAACCTGGATCTGGTTAATACCGTGTAACTGGTACTCCACCGGATCTTCCAGGGTGATGATCTTGTTGTTACCCGAATTGATCTGATTCAGGGCACAGTAGAGGGTTGTTGTTTTACCGCTGCCGGTGGGGCCCGTGACCAGGATGATGCCGTTTGGCACCATGATCAGATCCCTGAATTTTTTTTCAATTTTCGCCGCCATTCCCAGGTGACTCAAGTCAAGGATAATACTGCCCTTCTCCAGGATGCGGATAACCACGCCCTCGCCATAAATTGTCGGCATGGTGGAAACCCGGAGATCCACCTCATGACCGCCGATGCGCAAAGAAATTTTGCCGTCCTGGGGAATCCGTCTTTCGGCAATATCCAGCGTGGCCAGCAATTTGATCCTGGAAATGATCGCCGCCTGCATGCTCACCGGCGGAATTTCATAATCATGGAGAATGCCGTCGATGCGAAAACGAATCAACTGCCCTTCCTCAAAGGACTCGATATGAATATCGCTGGCCCGGCGGTTCAAGGCCGTATCGATCAGGGTGTTGACGTACTTGATGACCGGCGCTTCCGAGGCCATGTCTTTCAGCCTGTCAATATCAGACTCATCAACCAAGGAGCCGTCTGCAGCCTCAACATCGGTATCCAGTTCATACTCCTCGTCCATTATTTTTTTCAGGATGGCTTCCAGGGTGAGCTGGACCTCGAACGGTTCCGACAGAAGAATCTCCACGGCGGAAAAAATATCGCCGTCCTTGGTATCGTTCAGGATGAGAATATTTTTATCACCCCGTCTGATCAGGGCAAAGTGATGTTCCCGGTGAAAAAGGGGGGAGATATCAAGAGAGAGGAACTCGTCATCGGGCTCCGGTGCATAAATTTCGAACGAGAACTGTTCCGCAAGGCCGGCAAGCAGATCCTCTTCACTGATAAAACCAAGGGACATCAGGATCTCGCCCAGACTCTGGGGTACGGATTCAAGATGACCCAAGGCCCGCTCAAGCTGATTGGGTTGCAACTTTCCCCGCCGAACCAACAATTCGCCGATTTTTTCTTTTTTTTCAAAAAATACGGAAGCCATATATAAAGAAATACTAAAATTCGGTTCTAAAGGCGAGTTTTTTTCGACGATCTCATCAATATAGCTGGTGGCTGATGGCTTGGGACAGAGGGTAAAAAGACCTTTTTAAATGAAATCTTTGTTCCTGTTGACATCAACGAATCAGCCCATTATTCTTGGCCATGAAAAATTAATATCTGCAAAGGAAACCATTATGGACAGCAATTGCCTTTTCTGCAAGATCATTAACGGAGAAATCCCGGCGGACAAACTTTATGAAGATGATGATTTTTTTGCCTTCCGGGATATCACCCCCCAGGCTCCGCAGCATTTTCTGATCATTCCCAAAAAACATATTTCCGGACCATCAGCAGTGACAGACGAAGATGACCAGCTTATCGGCAGGATGATGCGTGTCGGCGCTGAAATTGCTAAAGAGAATGGAATTGGTGACAACTTCCGCGTTGTCCTGAATAACGGCGAAGACGCCGGCCAGAGCGTTTTTCATATCCATATGCATTTTCTCGGCGGCCGGGCCATGACCTGGCCTCCGGGTTGATCGGACTGCCATGCCACCCATTGTCTCACTTGTCGGCAGACCTGATCACGGCAAAACAACCCTGCTTGAAAAACTGATCCCAGAGCTGAACCATCGCGGTTACAGAATCGGCACGATCAAGCATCATGTCCATGAATTTGCCATGGACAAACCAGGCAAGGATACCTGGCGCCACAAACAGGCCGGCGCCCACAGCGTTGTTCTCTCTTCACCCACCGGCCTGGGCCTGATTCGCGATGTTTCCGGAGACACTCCGGTTGAGGAGCTGGTTGATCGCTATTTTTCTGATGTGGATCTGGTGATAGCGGAAGGCTATAAAAGGCTGGCCCTGCCCAAGATCGAGGTTTACAGAAGCAAACTGGCTGACACGCCTCTGCAAAATCGTGATGAGACCTGGATCGGCATGGTGACGGATCTGAAACAGGAAGGAGATCTCCCTCACTTTGGCCTGGATGATATCAGCGGAATTGTTGATTTTCTCATTACCACATTTCTTAAATCTGACAAGGAGCAACACGTCTCCCTCATCGTCAACGGTAAAACAATTCCTTTAAACAGCTTTGTCCAACGCTTTATCGTCAAGTCGTTGACCGGCATGATCACCTCTTTGAAAGGCTGCCGGGATCCGAAGGAAATCAGTCTGACCATCCGTAGGTCCCAAAAATAAGGGTACCCACAAGGGGCACCCCTACGGTTCGTGACTATTTTAAATGACATACGGGTTGGACGTAGTTACGATCAGTTCAAATTATCTCTTACCGCTTCCCATGACCCAGGTCAGAGCCAGGGACGACTCGTGGCAATACTCCACGCATTCGCCGCAGTTCCAGCAGTAGCTTGATTCAGCCTCGCCAATGGCGGGATTGAGCCCCAGGGGACAGGCCCTGGCACACATTCCGCACTCGGTGCAGCTTTCCTCATCCCGCACCACGCGCAGCTTTCTTTTGCTGCCCAGAAAAGCCAGTAATCCGCCCAAAGGACAGAAATAGCGGCAGAAAAAGCGCCTGGTGACAAGATTGGCGATAAGAACCGCAACAACGACCAGACCTTCCAGGGTCAGGGTTTTAAAAAAAACCGCCATCATCATTTCCCGGCCCACCAAGCCCGGCGGCGAAAGAAAGACAAAGAGCGGCGCGCCCAGAATCATGGTGAGAAGCAGCTCTGCCAGCAGGACGTACCAGATGATTGTTTTTGGCAGAAGCAGATGATCTTTTCTTAATTTTTTTCTGGAAAAAAGTTTCAGGAAACGGTCACTCAGGTCGGAAAGAAAGTGAATCGGAC
>JAGHCC010000309.1 GCA_021160685.1 Desulfobulbaceae bacterium
CGGTGCTTTCCGGATTCAGTTTGGCAGCGGTAGACTGCATACAGGCAACTGCATCCTGACCTTCTGCTTTGAGTAGGTTGGCAAAAGAAATTGCAGCGGCGACGGAATCGGTATCCGGATTTGAGTGTCCAAAAACGCTAATTGACATAGTACATCCTCCTTAAAAGAACGAAAAAAAATTAAATAATCCCTATACAACTTTACATAATTATGAGCTAGAATATAAAAAGTGTTCAATCCTATACACCAAAAACAAATTGAGCGAAAGAAAAATTATCCAGTTTTCTGACTTTTTATTCAGTCGGCGCAATAAGGAAAATAATGGACGAAAAAAAGCCCTCCCCTTTATCAAAAAGACCAAAAGTACTGATTGCCGAAGACAATCCTGTAGTGAGCAAAGGGTTAACTGAATTTTTAACTAAATGGGGATATGCCCCCGTACCGGTCGATAACGGTGATGACGCTTTACAAAGGCTGGAAGAGGATCATCAGATCAGGCTGGCCATTGTCGACTGGAGCATGCCGGGTTTAAGCGGCATGCAGGTCTGTCAGCGATTGCGCATCAGATCCGATGGCCCTTATGTTTACATCATTATGTTCTCAGCCAGAAAATCAAAAGAGGAAGAAATCCTTGCCCTTGACGGTGGTGCGGATGACTACCTGGTCAAGCCGTGTAAACCTGCCGAGTTACGGGCCAGGCTGGGAGTCGGCCGGCGCATTATTGAAATGGCGCTGTCAATTCAAATAAACAAGAAGACCCCTGCCGCGATAACTGACACTGATGAAAAAAAATCTGAAAAAGACGATTCCGGTAACGCAGAGGGGGAGAACAAATGAGGGACTTTAAAGCAGTACTCTTCGATCTTGACGGCACCCTGCTCGATACCCTTGACGATCTGGCCGACTCCATGAACAGAGTGCTGAAAGAAATGGATTGTCCGGTGCATCCCACAGAGGCCTATAAATATTTCGTCGGGGAAGGTATTGAAATCCTGGCACGCCGGGTTCTGCCAGAAAAGTTGCGGAATGAGAAGAAGATTAAAACCTGTGTGATGGAGATGAGACGTGTCTATGGCGATCATTGGGCTGACAAAACAAAGCCTTATGACGGAATACCCGAACTGCTTTCCGATCTGCGCGTCAATGGATTACGCCTCGCTGTTTTATCAAACAAGCCTGATGATCTGACAAAAACGGCCGTCGACCATTTTCTAGGCGGACAGCAGTTCGATCATGTTGCCGGTGCCTGCCCGGAATTTTCCAAAAAACCTAACCCCGCCGGAGCCGTAGAGATCGGCAAGCAACTCGGTATTGATCCAGAAAAAATTCTCTATGTCGGTGACACGAGCACAGACATGCAGACCGCCGTCAGAGCCGGGATGTATCCATTGGGAGTGTTATGGGGATTCAGAACATCCGGGGAACTGACGGAAAGCGGCGCTAAAGGATTGGTGAAAAGGCCGGCGGAAATCGTCAATTATCTCTGACAGGGAGTTGAAACAAAAACAGAAGGGTAACTATTCAGCGTAACAACCGGGGGACGGTCCCTATTTTTAAGTGCTACAGGTCAGGAGGCGAGTCTCTCCTGCTCTTTAATCTGGCGAATTTCACATGCCCTGCTAAAGGCCTTTTCCCTGCCATGCTTTTTAATTGATACCGATGTTTTCCCCTGTTTACCCAGAGGCGTAACCCAACTTACCTCATATCTGTTCATCTCGTCGTTCAAACGAACACCGACAACGCCGGTCTTGGTGTTGCTCACCGTGACGATATGCCTGTCGGTTCTCTGCTTGCCAAGCTTTTTTTCAATTTGATCCCGCCAGGCCAGGGCTGAAAGCAGGCTAGAATAACGACCGCCGCATTTACCATCTGAAAAAAACTTGGAATGGGTTTTACCAAAATAACGAACACGCACATACCAGCCATGAGTTCGTTTTGTTTCTTGATCGATCCTGGCAATGTCCTTATGTTTTTCCAAAAGAATTTTTTTGTCAGGTTTTTTTGCCATCTTTTCTCCTTTCAAATTAAATCAGCTCGTCAATAAAAAAAGTCTTTCTACTCGTCTAATCAATGTGGTACTGTCCTTTATCCTGCCTAGGTACATATACCAAGTGTAACACTTCATGTAACATGATTGCAAAACAAATTAAACTATTTTATAAAAATTGAATTTTTTCTCATTTTTATCAACTTCGAATTATTATGAACCAATCCGAAAAAAATTTTATCGAGCTTCAACGCGTTATCAAAAAACTGCGCGCCCCGGACGGGTGTCCATGGGACCAGCAACAGACACCGCAAAGTTTCAAACCTTACATCATTGAAGAGGCACATGAGCTTGCTGAAGCCATTGACCATGATGATTCGGAACATATCAAGGAAGAACTCGGCGACCTTTTATTCCAAGTCGTTTTTCTAAGCCGGTTGTATGAAGAAAAAAAACAATTTTTTCTGGCAGATGTAATTGACGCCATTACAACAAAAATGATTCGCCGTCATCCCCATGTTTTTGAAGATAAAAAAGTCAACTCTCTTGAAGAACAGCGGCGCAGCTGGCTGAAAATCAAAGCAAAAGAGAAAGGCCGAAAAGAACAGAACAAAGGAGATCTTGATTTTCCCAGTTCACTGCCTGCCCTAACTAAAGCCCTGCGGGTTTCCGAACGGGCAGCAAAAAACGATTTCCAATGGCCTGACCAGGCTGAATTTCTCGCGAGTCTTGATGAAAAAAAAGAGGAACTTAGCCGAGCTGTGAACGCTGAGACAAGTCAGGACATTTTCAACAAAATAGGCGATCTCCTGTTCTTGATCGTTCATATCGGCCGTATCAATAAGATCAACTGTGAAGACGCTTTGAATTCGGCAACGGACAAATTTATCTCAGATTATAACCGGCGGTCGAAAAAGGAAGAGTCGGATCGAGAAACTTCCTCCATTTCAAAAAAACTCAACAGGTAAATATTCGGGTTGGAGTTAAATCAGCGCTAAAGCCCATAAACTGTAAATGTTTGGATAACAAGCGGTGTCAGCCCCAAGTTCGTTCAAGTCGCCTCGAAGTCTCCGCTTATCTGCGAGCTAAATAGTCATATGTAAGTAAAGCGAATCGGACGAAATTGGGGTGCTAGCCGAATATTTACTACAACAGCGCATAAAAACCTGACAAATCCTGCCCTGACGACAAAAATATTGACAGTTCATAAAGACCATGTTATTTGATTTCTCCTTAAAGTATGAATGATCTGATCTTTAAATATCGGTTCAATTATGCTTCCAATGCCGGTTCAACCGGAAAGAAAAAACAACCTCCTTGCTCTCAACTGATGAGAAAAAGGAAAAAGAGGGCCTGTCACGTCCATAAGGGGGAAAACTATGCGCAGGTATGAAATGATCACTATCATCAAGGCAGATGTTGCCGAAGATGAGATCAACACCATTCTTGACCGGATGGAAAAAATTATCCAGGAAGAAAACGGCGAAGTTCTCAAAGTTGACAAATGGGGACTGAGAAAACTTGCCTATCTCATTAGAAAAGAACAACAGGGCTTTTATATTCTCACAGAATATGCTGGAACTCCCGCTGCTGTTAATGAGATTGAGCGAATTTACAAGATTGACGAACGTATCCTTAAATATATGACCATCAAGCTTCAAGATGTCTATATTGCCGATGAACCGTCGGAAGACGAGGATCAGGAAGAATCTGATCTAGAAGAAACTGAAACTGATAGCTCTGAGGCTGAAGTGCCTGAGGCTGTTGCGACTGATAGCTCTGAGGCTGATGTGCCTGAGGCTGATGCGATAGATAAGGCAGAATGATATGAAAAAGAAAAAAATCTTTCACCGCGCAAAAGTATGCCGTTTTTGCGCGGACAGAGACATTATTATCGATTATAAGGACCCAAAGGTTTTAAGAAGTTTCGTCTCTGAGCGTGGAAAAATTATCCCACGCAGAATTTTTGGAACCTGCGCCAAGCATCAGCGGGAACTGACCGAGGCAATCAAAAGGGCTCGGCAAATTGCCTTGATGTCCTACAGCGGCTCCATGCAGGGTTAAATCAGCAAGGCCTTTGCCAAAAAAAATTAATGGCCGGCCAAGATGACAGTCAAACAAGACTGAACCTTTCGATTCTCTGCATTGGACTCATTGCAACTGTATTCCTGCTCCCTATTCTGACTTCTCAATTCGGTTGGCTTCATACCCTGATTCCTCTACCGATTTTTCTGGTTTTGATCGGATTTGGGACAAGCCATGGAACGCGAATTATCAGCGTTGCAGTCATTATTGCAGGAATGGTGTCTGTTCTAACCGGATCTCTGGCGTCTCTTCTGGTCTCTTTTACTTTGCTTCCCCTTGGCTTTTACCTTGCCCAGGCCGCTCAAAAAAAAGAGACCTGTTTGTATACGGCCTTTACGGGCGTTGTGTTGCTCATTGCATGCTGGATTTCATCAGGTTTTCTGTATGGACTCATTTATCATATCAATCCATACAACGAGATTATAGCCGTTTTTGATCAGGGAATTTCAGCCACCTATGCCATCTACCAGGAATCCTCTGATCTGTCGGCACAGGCGCTGAAGGAGCTTGAGCCGGTATTTCTTCAACTGAGAAACATAGTGCCTGTCATTATGCCCGCTATCGTGACGATCAGTGCTGTTTTCACGGTATGGCTCAACATGACAGCAGGCAACTGGCTGCTCAAAAAAAAGGATCCATGCCTTGCGCCATGGCAGGATTTTTATTACTTGCACCTTCCGGAAAAACTTGTCTGGCCAGTGATTATTGTCGGTGTCGGATTAATTTTTCCGATTGCGCCGTTGCAAAGTTTCAGTATAAATGGCGTTTTGATTCTGGGAACATTATATTTTTTTCAGGGCCTTGCAGTTCTGGCAACACTTTTTAACAAATGGTCTGTACCTCGGGCGTTTAGAAC
>JAGHCC010000097.1 GCA_021160685.1 Desulfobulbaceae bacterium
AAGGAGAAAACCACAATGGAATCTGAAAGGCAAATTGTCTTTATCTCAGGCGCCAGCCGAGGCATAGGCGCGGCAATTGCCCGATGTCTTGCTGGGGCTGGATTCGACATATGGCTCAATTATCATACATCTCAGGATTCAGCGGAAGCATTGAAGGCTGAAATCGAAGAAAAGGGGCGGTGTTGTACCTTGTTGCCCTTTGATGTGACCGACGAAAAGGCGGCCCATGACGCCCTTGAACCAATGCTGTCCACTAATGTTCCTTTTGGTTTTGTCCATAATGTGGGTATTACCAGAGATACGCTTTTGCCCATGATGCGCCGTGATGAATGGGATGCAGTCATTGATGTGCATCTAACGAGTTTTTTTATTCTGGCGCGTCTTTTTTCTAAAGTAATGATATCAAAAAGACGGGGCCGTATCATTTCTATTGCCTCGGTTTCATGCGGGACCGGGCAGGCAGGACAAACTAATTATGCTGCTGCTAAAGCCGGTTTGATTGGTGCCTCAAAATCCTTGGCTAGAGAGCTTGCTCGCCGCAATATTTTGGTGAATGTTGTTTCTCCAGGACTTATTGACACAGATATGATCAAAGATTTGCCTCTGGATAAAATCATGCCTCTCATTCCTATGAACCGCATTGGTACGGTGGAAGAGGTGGCTGGTGTTGTGCGTTTTCTCCTCAGCAAAGACGCGGATTATATTACCGGCCAGGTAATAAGCGTTAATGGCGGTTTGTACATGTGAGTAGGGGGATTTGTCGTGACAGCAGAAACCGGACAAATTACAGATTTTCAACTTCCTTGCCCTGCAGAGAAACTTGTGCCACATCGACCACCGATGTTGTTCATTGACAGTCTGCTTGAGCGGTTTGGTGACAGGGCTACGGTTTCTGCGGTTGTACCTGAGAACGGTATTTGTGTTGATCCTGCTCAAGGCGTGCTTCCTGAATTTTTTATTGAGGTCATTGCCCAAGCAATGGCAGCGGTCAATGGCTATGATGCCCTCTGTGACGGCAAAAAATCTCATGACGGTTTTCTCGTTGGTATTGACGAATTTGCTTTTGAGGCAACTCCGGCTGCCGGCAGAACAATTCGGATCGAGATAGAAAAAACCTTTGAATTCGGGGCAGTGAAAATTATCCGTGGCCAGGTTTTTGATGAGGATATGTTGTTAGCATCGGGAACAATTAAGGTGTGGGAAAATGAAGATTCAGATGAGTAATGTTGTGCCGGACAAATTTAAGGAAAATTTTGTCCTGTATATCTTTCTTGTCCTGTCACTCATGGTGACAAAGAGCGCCATGGCCGCTGAGGACAGATCCGTTTTGCCACTGTTGGACGAAATTCAAGCACGATCAGCCCAGGTGCAATCGTTTTCCTGTAAATTCACCCAGGAACGACATCTTACTCTCTTTGCCAAACCTATCATTTTTCATGGACTTTTGTTCCTTATCCGGCCTGATCATTTGCGCTGGGAGTTTACTGACCCGATTCCTTCCGTTCTCCTTTTAAGCGGTGACAAAGGAGTGCGATGCAATGATAATGCCCCGCCCGTGCATTTTGATTTGACTTCGGATCCGGTTATGCGTCTGGTTGCCGAACAACTGTGGATCTGGCTCGACAGCAACTACGAAAAACTTGAACAGATGTACAGTGTGAAACAACAAGGCGATTCCACACTTGTGATCACGCCGAAAGAACAGGCCATGGCGGATTTTATTGCAACCATCACCATTTTATTCAGTAACGAAAGCAAGCAACCTGAACTTGTTGAGATTACCGAACCGGATGGCGATCTGACCCGCATTCATTTTCATGACTACAATCTCAACGTCTCCTTGCCGGAGAAACTTTTTGTTGAGTGTGGAATACGTGAGTAGATCGTCCGTTCTGTTGAGATGGCTTGTGGTTCTGGTCATTACGGCAGTGGGTGGCTTCCTGTCCTTTGGCATCACGATTAATGACGATGCCCTGGATCTGTTGCCGGGAGAGGCTGTTCAAGGGGATTTGCATCTCCTGCAGCGGCTTGGCCTGGTTGATCGCGTTATTATCACCCTGTCTGTTGAAACTGACTCGGGCATATCTGATACGGAGGCAGTCTCTCTGCTGCAAAAGAGTGCTGAACACCTTGGACTTATTTTAGGCCGGAGCCAGGTCTTTTCCCATGTTGTTTCAAGGCTTCCCCAGGGGTTTGAACTGGAATTGTTCAAGACGGTGAAGCCGCATTTGCCGGTTCTGCTCGATCAAAAAGATTTGGCATCTCTGGATGCATCCATGACAACGGCAGGGATCCATGCCGCCCTGCGGGATGATTTTGCACTGCTTAACAGCCCGGCTGGATTTGCTGCAAAAAAACAGGTTCAACAGGACCCCCTCGGCATCATCAGACTTGTTTTGAAAAAACTTAAGCATTTACGGGCTGACTATTCCATGCGTCTTGTTGACGGCTTTCTTATGAGCAGTGATGGGATGAGTTGTCTGGTTATGGCGGAAAGCAGACTGCCGTTGACAGATGCCAATAACGCACAAACCGTGCAGGATGTCTTAGAGCAGGCGTATAAAGAGAGTCTCGCGCCTGGAGTGCAGGCCCGGGCAATCGGTTCACTGCCCCACACACTTGCCAATAGCCGTTCAATTCAACATGATTTGCACACACTGCTGCCCATCGCATCCATCCTGCTGCTTATTTTGCTTGGAGTAACTCTCCGTAATATCCGTGCCCTTGTCGTGTTGAGCGTGCCATTTCTGGCAGCCCCACTGGCAATGAGTGCAACCAATTTTGTTTTTGGTAAAGTAAGCGCCCTGGCGCTTGGTTTTGGTA
>JAGHCC010000415.1 GCA_021160685.1 Desulfobulbaceae bacterium
TACCTTTTTTATTAATTTGCATATGACTCATTTAATAATCATATTTATTAATAATAAGAGTTTGGAATTTCGTAATTTTTAACAGTCCAGGGTGCGCACCGCGCACCCTTTTCGTTGATCATGGAGTCTAATACTATGAAATCATTTACAGGTGTCTTCATCTGTCTTCTAAATGTCCTTATCCCGGCCCTGGCTTTTGCCTCGGGTCACGGAGAACATGGCGCTGAGGCAGTGAGCCTGACCTCAACTACCTTTGGCTATGCCTCTATAGCCCTCTTTGTCCTGGCCTATACCCTGGTTATTTTTGAAGAAAAATCTCATTTGCGCAAGAGTAAGCCGGTCATGATGGCTGCCGGAATTATCTGGGTTTTGCTGGCCTTGGCCTACCGCCAGATGGGAATACCAGCCGAACAGGCACATCATGCCATTATTCACAACATAAGCGAGTATGCCGAACTGATGCTCTTTCTGCTTTGCGCCATGACTTATATTAATTCCATGGACGAACGGAATGTCTTTCAGGCTCTACGTTCCGTGCTGGTTTCCCGTGGTTTTTCCCTGCGCATAGTTTTCTGGATCACCGGCTTTCTCGCCTTTATCATTTCTCCGATAGCCGATAACCTGACAACGGCACTGCTCATGGGCGCTGTTGTTATGGCAGTAGCCAAGGATAATAAAAAATTTGTTGCCCTGGCCTGTATCAATATTGTCGTTGGGGCTAATGCCGGCGGGGCTTTTTCACCCTTTGGCGATATTACCACCCTGATGGTCTGGCAGAAGGGCCAGGCCACCTTTGGCCAATTTTTCAATCTTTTTTTTCCCGCCCTGCTTAACTGGCTGGTGCCTGCCGCCATCATGAGCCTGGTGGTGTCCAAGGATGTCCCCAAGGCCATGACCGAAAAGATAAAGATGAAATTCGGGGCCAAGCGGATTATATTTCTTTTCCTGATGACCATTGTTACGGCGGTTTCTTTTCATAACTTTCTCTCTCTACCCCCTGCCGCCGGCATGATGCTTGGTCTGTCCTACCTGGGATTTTTTTCCTATTACATCAAGATCAGGGAGAAACGGTCCATGGAATATGACCGGCCCTTGGGAATATCCACAGAATGTCCCACAGACCCTTTTGATATCTTCAAGAAGGTGGCCAGGGCTGAGTGGGATACCCTGCTGTTCTTTTATGGGGTTATTCTCTGTGTCGGCGGACTTTCCCAGTTCGGTTATTTGGCAATAATCTCCCACCAGATGTACGACGGATTGGGCCCAACTTACGCCAATGTCTTGGTAGGTTTTTTGTCAGCTATCGTTGACAACATTCCGGTAATGTTTGCCGTATTGACCATGGAGCCTCATATGTCTCTGGGTCAGTGGCTGCTGGTTACTCTTACTGCCGGGGTTGGCGGTTCCTTGCTTTCAATCGGTTCGGCTGCCGGGGTTGCCCTCATGGGCACGGCCCGCGGCGTTTACACCTTTGGCGCTCATCTGAAATGGATGCCGGTTGTGGCCTTAGGCTATGCAGCCTATTTATGCGCATCTCTTTATTAACAGCGGTTTGTTTCACTGATTGGTAACTGTTTAGCTGCTCGCGTCTTCTCGTACCACCGCTCTGCGGTGGTACGGTTATTTTTTTGACTCTCTCCTGATATCCACCCAATAATTTTTAAAAATATCACAGACCATTATTTTTTATGGTATACAAAGGTGTCAAAATAGAACTTGAACAAGCCGGAATCCAGGCGTCCATCGAGATCCTGATTAAAGACGGAGATCCCGTCACCTACATTGCGCAAACGGCCAATGAAAAAAACATTTCATCGGAAGCGTTTCATCCGGAATTCTTCACCGTGAAATTAATGGCTCTATCTATCTCACGCCCGGCAAAATATCTCCAATTGACAATTTACCAAAACTTTTCTTATCGCTTTGGACGAGTCAAAAAACAGCCAGGCAGCCCTTGAGGAGGCCGTCATACTCATTTGGAGAAGTAATTGTTCAAGGTTCATTGGACATGGGATCTTTCGGGTTTGCAAGTTCAGCGCTAACCTCCCAGAATCTTTAAAGCCGCATCAACAACCCGGTCAACGGGAATTTCCTTCATGCACCTTTTTTTCTGATCTTCCTCCAAGGGACATTGCCTTTTAAAACAAGGGCTGCAGGAAATTCCTGTACGAAGCACCTGGTGCTGCTTTCCGTAAGGGCCGGTGCGCCAGGGAGCGGTGGGACCGAAAAGGGCGACCACGGGTGTTCCGGCCGCTGCGGCAATGTGCATGGGGCCGGTATCGGTGGAAATTACCAGGTCAGCCCTTTCGTAAAGAGCGGCCAAAGTTTTCAAACTGGAGCGACCCGCCAGGTTGAGCGAGCTGTTTTTCATGTTCTCCTGAATCGTCTCAATCACCACCCGGTCAGGCGGCCCCCCGGTAAAAACCACCCGGCAACCCCGGGCGGCCAGCTGATCGGCAACCTGGGCAAAACGGTCATTTTCCCAGAGTTTGGTTTCCCATTTGGTCTGGGGATTAATGGCAACCAGGGGTTGTGCGGCATCGTTTCGGTCCTGACTGTTTTCGCCCAGCAACTCCCGCACCTGCCGGCGGTCCTGGTCGGAAACCGGCAGATCAAAAACCACCTCCGAACAGGAAACATCAATTCCCTCAAGCAGAAGAAGCTCTCTTTGCAGGGCATGAACTTCCATATCA
>JAGHCC010000276.1 GCA_021160685.1 Desulfobulbaceae bacterium
GGGTAGTCTCGGTCTTTCGTAATTCCACAATAAGTGGTGGCATATCGACAACATCCCCCTTTGTAAAGGGGGATTGAGGGGGATTTGTTTACAGGTTGCCACCACTTATTGTGGAATTACGCTCTTTCTCTGCAATCTTTTGAAATTAAGGTAATTTGTACATTTTCCCCTTACTGTCTAAACAATTTAAAGTTTAAGAGCTTATTCTGAGTATGAAAAACATTTTGCAAGGATACAAATATGATTGATGCTCAACCTGAAATGGTGGAGATGGCGGAAGAGGAAAAGGACATTTTTTTTGGTGTCATAAACCGCTTTATCGGTTTTTTTTCCCTTGAAGCCCAAAAAAAGACCACCAATGACACAGCGAATGAGTATCCCTTTGTGGCTATGGATACCAGGCAGGTCTATGAGCAGCTGAAGTTTGTCAAAAAATATCTGGGGATAAGTGACACAGGTCCGGTATATTCTCTGGTCGATGTGGGCTGCGGCTTCGGCAATGTTCTTCTTTTTGCCGAACAGCTCTCGTTTGATGTTTATGGTATTGAAAAGGACGAATTTACCGTGCCCCTTGCTGTTCGCTTTTTCGGTGAGGATAAAATTGAGCAGGCGGATATTCGAACCTATCCGAATTATGACCGTTTCGATGTGATTTATTATTTTTGTCCGCTGCCGAATCATGATCCGCAAAAGAAACTTGAGCGCTATATTGAAGACGAGATGAAGGTCGGCGCCATCCTCATTGCCAACCGCAAAAAAAGCATGGAGATTGATGAGGACAGCCGGTTTAAAAGACTTTCCGATATTTTGCCGATATGGAAAAAAGTGTCCGTTTGATGAGGTTGTTAAAAAAATTGTTTCCGGTGGTCAGACGGGCGCGGACCAAGGTGCTCTGGACGGGGCACTGGAATTGAATTTTCCTCATGGTGGCTGGATTTCAGCTGGACGAAAGACCGAAAATGGACCATTAGCGGAAAAATACCGGCTGCGGGAACTTGTCTCCCCGGCCTACCGGGATCGAACCGAGAAAAATGTGACTGACTCGGACGGCACCTTGATTGTCTCCCATGGAGAATTAACCGGCGGCTCGGCGTTGACCCGCAGTCTTGCAATAAAACACCATAAACCGTGGCTCCATATTGATTTTGATCTGCTCAACATGAGTGAGGCTGTGGATAAGGTTTTTTCATGGATCGTCGCCAATAAAATCGAGGTTGTTAATGTTGCCGGATCACGGTTAAGCTCCGATTCTTTAATTTACGAAAAGACGCGATCACTCGTAAGGGGAATAGTTCAAGGCGATTGAAGGTGATTTTCTCGCAACCTCAATAAGTGGTGACATTACGATAACTTCCCCCTTTATTAAAGGGGATTGAGGGGGGGATTTGTTTACAGGTTGCCACCATTTTGTGAGAAATTACCAAAAAGGATTTCAGTCACTGTATGCAACAGAAAAAAGAAACATCTATTTGGAACGGGAAGGAACGACGTTCCGGCATGTATGACCGGCGCGGGGCCGGTGATCGCCGTTCCAGGCTGGAGCGGCGTGAAGACCGGCGAATCGCAGCATCTCGCCGGGGACGGTCCCTTAAAAACTGGTTTCGTTCATTGACGAAAACACGCCTTGGCGTGGACCGGCGTAAAGGGGACGATCGGCGTAAAATCAAAGATCGACGCCGCCAGGATCTGGCATATGTTCTAACGTCCGAGGAAATTTCCTTACTTTTGAACAATCGATAATCATTTACTTTCAATCCATCCCGTCACATGCTTAATTTCAGGCAACATTCGCCTGACACAGGCCCTTCCTTCTTCAATTGCTTCCACTGCACGATCAAACTCCAGGAGACCGATGTGTGACAGTTTTGGTGAGAGGATGATATCCGGCGGGTCGCCCGCCATCCGACTACGTGTTATCCGATCCTGGGTAATGTTGAAAGAACCGGCAATTGTATCAAATAAGCCCGGCGGCCTTTCTTTTGATTTAGTTTTTTGTAAAGAGTGAATTGGAAAATATTTTTATGGCTTGCGTAATGGCGCTGCCATGTCGTTTGTGCGTAAAATGTTTCCCGACAATATCTCCGTTCAGATTAACGGCAATCACAATGTCCGCGTCGAGTGCGCGGCAAATAGAGACGGGAACCGGGTTAACCAGTCCTCCGTCCACCAGCCACCTGCCTTGACTTTGTATGGGGGGAAACAGGCCGGGCAGGGATATGGATGCCCATACCGCGTTGAGCACCGAACCCTTTGTGAACCATATTTCTCTTCCTGTTTCCAGATCAGTGGAAACAGTCGCAAATTGTTTGCTGAGATCAGCAAATTCCATTTTTTCATCACAGACATTTTGGTTCAAGAAAGTCTGTAACCGTTTAGCGTCGACAAAGCCTTTGAATGAAAAATCCAGTTCAAGAAAACTGACAACTGTTCGGGTTGTCAACGAATGAACCCAACTTTCCAGTTTTTTGAGATTTCCGGGCGCATAAGAAGCTCCAACCAGTGCGCCAATGGAGCAGCCGCACACAATTTTTGGTTTTATGCCGATCTTTTTCAGGGCATGAATAATGCCGATATGAGCCCATCCCCTGGCCGAACCACCGCCTAAGGCCAGACCGATTTGACGAGGTGTTCTCTCTTCTGAAATAACTTTCTTTCAAGCCTGCCTCTTTTTCCTGTGAGAAGTGAATCAACCTTCGGGAAATTTCGGACCCTTGTTCATGATGTCCACGTATTGATGGTAACTGAACAGGCGATTTCTCTTCCGGGCTGTCTGTCGAATAATGCCGATACGTTACAGGTGGCTCATGCACTTATTGACCGTCGCTGCCGTGAGGCCGGTTTTTTGAACCAACCAGCCTGCAGTGGAAATCAGGTGCTCCATCAACGCCCGGAGTACCAGCAATATGGATTTTGCTGGACGGCCAAGTCCTCGAATTTTGTCTTGATCCTTATTTGAAAGTATTTAGGGAGAGATATTGACTTAGTCGATACAGTCTATATACGTAATAAAGTTTGTGGGGGAATAGAATTTCAGCAGATTGGGTTTGGCAATCTTGAATCGCGTAACACCTTAATTTGCAAAAATCGTGGTTTGTCCCCCTATTGTTCCTCAATGAGTTAGAGGATTAGTATAGAGGTATGGAACCAGGTAATTCTTTTTCATAAAGATACTACTGATATGTTAGCCCATTATACTTCAACCAACCATCGATATGGTAACCATCCGGATCATGATGTGTCCAGTGGATAACTCCACCCAGATCATTCCATTCATATTCACCGTAGAATTTTACAGTAGAGTTCGCTGTCAATCCAGGGAGCCTATCTGCAAGATCTATGTTATGAGCGACAAGCACCGTTAGCTTTGGGCTTATCTGTAAAATGAACCTCTGGTGGCGCGATCCATCGAGGTCATCTGACAAAATTCGTGTCACAACTCCCTCTCCCTGAATTTGAAAATCATTCTTCTGATTATCAAATGCATCCTCCAGAATCGTTACAAAATCAGGGACTGTGGGTAGTTCTGGATGATGTTCTAAACCTGCTGCTATCAATACCGCAGCAAGCAAAACAATACTACTTTTCATATTGTCCTCCGTGGTAGGATATGTTTTGCATTCAATGCTTGGAACGTATACCTGACTAGTTCTAAACAATTTTATCATTTTGATATCAATTCTGCAATTTGAGAGGTTAAAATTGGAGGAGAACAGTAGTAAACCTTCAGCTTGGAAATTGGCACGAAATTCGTACCTTCGATGGTAAGGTTAAGTGGGGAAAGGCAAACGCCTACTTGAGACTTCTTGATAATGTCAGATTTAGTTAACCTGATTTGGATAATTGTCAAATCGAGTTTGAGCTACTACAACTTACCAGTTCTAATTACCGTCAAGTTGCCCGACAAGCTCAGTCATCATTTTTGTAAACGTGCCCTGCAGCACTACTTCAGCAAGGCCGTCAAGCGACGGTTCCAAGTTTACCTCAATGATTTTTCCTCCCTGGCCATAGATCTGGGAGGGAATAAAGGAGGCCGGTGCCACCTGGCAGGAGGTGCCGGCAACGATGAGGACATCGGCTCCGGCCAGCAGCTCTTTGTTTCGGGCCAAGGCCCGTGGTGGTATCTGCTCGTCAAAAAAAACCACATCGGGCTTTAGAAGTGAATGGCAGGCCGGGCAGAGCGGAGGCATTTGTTCTTGCCGAACAAAGGACAGGGGGTAGCCTCTGCCGCAATCAAGGCAGGTGAACGACGCGATTGAGCCGTGAAATTCCACCACATTCCGGCTACCGGCCTTCTGATGCAGGAGATCGATATTCTGGGTAATAATCCCCTGTATCACACCAATTTTTTCCATCTCGGCCATGGCAAGATGACCGGTATTCGGTTCCGCCCGGGCAATGTCGATAAGTTCCACCAGCATCTTCCAGACCTTGGTAGGATTGCGCCGAAAGGCCCCGATCGTCCCGTATTCCATGGGGTCAAACCTGCTCCACAGTCCTCCCTTGCTCCTGAAATCCGGGATACCGCTCTCCGTACTTGCCCCTGCACCGGTAAAGGCGATGACCTTTTTTGCCTTTTTTAGCAAACGAGCTGCCTGCATAATGGAATTCGTCATGGTCTTCCTCAGTAAAATCACCGGTATCGGCTGGTCCGACCATTGGTCTTTCTGGAAAAGCGGGATATCCGGCCATTATGGTCACTGATACGGCCTTTTTTCGTTATAACGCCTACCACACTGCGGCAGATACTGCAGAAAAGCTCGACTATGAACGAATGGCCCGGGTGGTCACCGGTCTTGTTCATACCATCATGGAACTGGCGGATCAGCCGCCGGTGTGAATTTTGAAAAAAAGAGAAACGGCAGTAAGAGTGTCCTGCAAGGCATAATCACGCATTGACAGTGATATCCTATCAGGAAGAACAGTTACATTTTTTAGTTTTATCCCGGTAATGTTGCCGAATTATTCACCTGAATAATTTTTACGGTTTTGCTCCGGGCGATTTCCTCTCTATTTTGCACGAACTCACATTTTATCAAAATAAGATTAGTGTGTAATTGACGAATACAAACCTTATGAGCTAGAAATGCGCAGTATGAAAATTGCCGCTTGTATTGTTATCTCTTTTATATATTATGTACATAAATGGAACAAGGAGATATTCAGGATGAACACAA
>JAGHCC010000262.1 GCA_021160685.1 Desulfobulbaceae bacterium
ATATATACCTGCAAATGGCGACTCTGATCGGGATGGGACTGGAAGGACTCAGACAAAAAATAGATTGTGGTAAACCGGATATTGGCAGCACCTATGCGAGAAAAAGCTCTCGTTTGTGGGATAACAATTTCCTCCCCAAAAGCATGTATGAAGCTCTCATCCTGGCGGAAAAAAGTAAATTTTTAAAATCTTTTCTCGGCAGCCCCCTATACGAACATTATCTGAACTTAAAAATTGAAGAGTGGGAAGGATATCGTACCTTTGTTACCCCGCGTGAACATCGAAAAAATTTGAGTACTTAACCGGGTTGTCAGATGCTTCAGGTAATTTTGATCGCGGTTATCACCGGTTTTGCGACCATGTCAGAAGTCTCCGGGCTTGATACCGGGGCAAGCTGCTCAGCCAAGGGAAATTGTTTCAACTGCGGTGCAAAATGAGATTCCCAAGTCATGACGATCTCGCAAAAAGTCAGAAAGAGCCCTGTCGTCATCAACAATATCAAATATAAGGATTATGTATGGCTAAAGTTAAAATCCAGGTCAGAGATGTCAGCAAGATTTTTGGTTCCCACCCGGAGCGCGCCTTAAAGATGCTCACGGATGGTGTTGACAAGACTGAAATCCTTGAGAAAACCGGTCTGGCGGTAGGGGTAGTCAGCGCTGACTTTGATGTCTACGAAGGCGAAATCCTGGTCATTATGGGTTTGAGCGGCAGCGGTAAATCAACCCTGATCCGCTGTCTTAATCTGCTCAACAAACCGACCACCGGTACAGTCACCATTGATGGTGAGGAGCTAACCACTGCCGACCATAAGCAGTTGTTGCAGATTCGGCAACACAAATTCGGCATGGTATTTCAACATTTTGCCCTCTTTCCACACCGAAAAGTTATAGAGAACGCTGAATACGGATTGGAAATCCAGGAGATTGACCCGGCCACGCGAAAAGAAAAAGCCCTTGAAGCACTCCAATTGGTCGGCCTTGAAGGCTGGGAAGATTCCTATCCTCACCAATTGAGTGGCGGTATGCAGCAAAGGGTCGGTTTGGCCCGGGCGCTGGCGGTGGATCCCGATATTTTGTTGATGGACGAAGCTTTTTCCGCCCTTGACCCGCTCATCCGCAGGGACATGCAGCACGAACTTATATCCCTGCAGGCCAGGGTTAAGAAAACTATTATTTTCATTACTCATGATCTTGACGAAGCTTTGAAAATCGGTGACCGGATCATCCTGATGAAAGACGGCAAAATAGTGCAAATCGGCAGTCCCGAAGATATCCTCGAAAACCCGGCTAACCGCTACGTCGAAAAGTTTGTAGAGGATGTTGATAAAGCCAAAATCCTAACCGTTGGTTCAATCATGAGCCGGGCCAAAGTTGTGGCCTTTCCTGCCGACGGTCCCCGCACAGCGCTCCACAAAATGCAGGATGAAGGAATCAGCTCCATTTTTGTGGTCGACCGGGATTATACCTTCCGTGGGCAGCTAACTGCTGACAAAGCCTCGGAGGCTATCAAGAACCACCAGAAACCAATTGATCATTTTTATGAGCGAAGCCTGCAGACGGCCAAGGTCGATGACCCGATAAATATTCTGTTTCCGATCATGGCTGAAACCACCCGGCCGGTTCCCGTAGTTGACAGTGAAAACAACTTGCTGGGCATTGTAACCCGAGTTGATCTGCTCACCTGTCTGGCAGAAGGAGGAAACGACTGATGGAGTTCACCATTCCCGCTCTACCCCTGGAAAATTTTATTGATACATCGATCAATTTTTTGACCGATAACTTTGCCTTTATAACCAAAGCGGTTTCTGATGTTCTTGAAATCGGTATCGACCTATTACAGGACGGCCTGGCTTTTTTGCCTCCCTGGGTAATTATCATTGCCCTGACTCTGGTGGCCTGGCGTCTGGCTGATCGCAAAGTTGCAATTATCACCGCCATAGGCTTTTTGCTGATCTGGAACCTGCGCCTCTGGGATGCTACCATTGACACTCTGATCCTGGTTCTTATTTCAACGGCAGTGGCGGTTACTATAGGTATCCCGCTCGGCATTGGAGCCGCCCTCTCCCCCCGCTTTAATCGAGTAATTATGCCGCTGCTCGATCTCATGCAGACCATGCCAGCTTTTGTCTATCTGATTCCGGCTATCCCCTTTTTTGGTCTGGGACCGGTTTCGGCAATTTTTTCGACCGTGATTTTTGCCATGCCACCCGCCATTCGCTTGACCTGCTTCGGCATTCAGCAGGTTCCCGCCGACCTGGTTGAGGCGGCTGATGCCTTCGGTTCCAGCCCTAAACAGAAATTGTTCAAGTTGCAGCTACCGCTGGCCATGCCGACAATCATGACCGGAATTAACCAAACTATCATGTTGTCACTTTCAATGGTTGTTATTGCCACCATGATTGGAGCTAAAGGTCTTGGTGGTGAGGTCTGGAAAGCGATCCAGCGCTTGCAGCCCGGCAAGGGCTTCGTGGCTGGAATCGGGGTTGTTATTGTCGCCATGATCCTTGACCGGATCAGTCAGAAAATGGGCAACAAAAACTATACTGCTAATGGCAGCTAACCATCAACTTTGGTAAAAGAAGAAGTTCCTGAGCCAAAAACTGACCGCTTAACTAAGGAAATTTTATTCATAACTTTAACTCAGCTAGAAGGAGAAGAAAACAATGCAGCTCAAAAAATTATTAGTAATCGTTACGATACTGACAGCCCTCACCATGACCATCGGAATTAATCCGGTTCTGGCTGGCAAAGGCAAGGTTGAACTGGCTTACGTTGAATGGGACTGTGCCACAGCCTCAACCCATGTGATGAAAGCTGTCCTCGAGAACCTTGGCTATGATGTTGAGGTTATACCAGTGGCCGCAGCAGCCATGTGGCAGTCGATTGCTATCGGTGATGTTGATGCTATGACCACCGCATGGTTGCCCACTACCCATGGACAATATATGAAACGGTTCAAGGACAAGGTGGTTGATCTAGGCCCCAACCTCCACGGTACCCGTATTGGGCTGGTGGTTCCCAAGTACGTCAGCATCAATAGTATCGATGATTTGCGCTCCAGCGCCGCCAAATTTGACCATAAAATCATCGGTATTGATCCTGGTGCGGGCCTGATGATGAAAACCGAAATTGTAATGAAAAAATATGATCTTGGCAAAATGAAACTGATGGAAGGCAGTGGTGCCACCATGGCGGCCGCTTTAGGGGATGCCGTCAAGAACCATGAGTGGGTAGTGGTTACCGGCTGGACTCCGCACTGGATGTTCGGCCGCTGGGAGCTTAAATATCTTGACGATCCCAAGAATGTTTATGGTGGTGAGGAGTACATCAGTACTATGGTTCGTCGGGGGCTGAAAAAAGATATGCCTGAAGTTTACACGGTTCTTGATAACTTCAATTGGTCTCCTAAAGATATTGCCGAAGTAATGATTATGAACC
>JAGHCC010000059.1 GCA_021160685.1 Desulfobulbaceae bacterium
ATGTAGCAAAGACAAAAAAATGCCTATACGAAAACAAAGAGAGCTTTCTGCCCCTTGAGCATAAGTGAGCTTAATCTCAATAAATGATGGACACGTTTTCAGGTTATTTGATGTTTTCATGCCTAGAAAGAAACCTACCCGTCGGCTACGCCTCCGGTGCGTAGGTTTTAAAGGCATGGGGGTAGCTCGGGCTTAGAAATAGAGGCTACATTTTAAAAGGGTGGGGAGTCCGAAGACTCCCCGGACGATTATTTCTAATCCGTCGCTCCCATCTGGCTATCCCTTGGCAGGTTGCTCCTCAGCAGAGCCTGCCTCCGTTTCACCAGACCTCTTTACCTGCAAGATGCAGGAATAACTTTTGTGCTTTTAGCGAGACTGTTTTTTCTGTGGTGTTGGAGAATACAGCTCAAAAAACAGCTGCTCGTCAAGTTGGGTGAGTTCACGTTGTGCAGCTGCGGTTAGCAGTTCAGCTGCCATAACATTGAGCAACCTCAGGTTACCTGCGCTATGTTCTACCAGTGCAGACATAAGTGGTTTTGTCATCAACTGCGGCGCTCCAGCCTGCTTGAGGCTATATTCCAGATACGTTCGCAGTTCTTTTTTATCGTAAGGTGAAAGCATTCTTCTGAATCTGATACGACTACCAAGAGCAAGAAGCTCATTACTACGAAAGCGTTCTGGAAGAGTAAGATCGCCGCAGAGAATGACCGTCAGCAAACATTCAGAATCAAATTCAGCACTCCCCAACAGACGCAATTCATTAAGATTAGTGGTCATCATTTCCTGAGCTTCATCAATCAGAAGTATCGGCCTGAACAAAGTGGATTTGATATGTTGGCGCCAGCGTTCCCGAAGAGCTTTAAACCCACCATATCTATTGGCTGGAGTAAGATTCACTCCAAACAGATCCCCCATTTCACGGTAAAAGTCAGCAAGACTTGATTGCGGTCTTTCCATTACACCGACCACAACATTTTCCAATTGTTCCAACTTATGGGCGAGATATTGCAGATTTTTTGATTTACCAAGTCCCGGCTCTCCACCCATGAGCGCGAATCCTCCATCCATAACCAGGTTCTCGATTTGAAAGAGGAATGTATCGATTCCCGGAGCTGGCCACAATGAATGAACAGGAATATTTGGAAGGAATGGATTCCATTTAATACCAAACAAGGCAAGGAGGCGTTTATTATTCATTGTCTTCCTCCATGGGGATATAGGCAGGAGGAATACCGGTGGCCGCATAATCCTCCAATAAGTTACGTAATAATGGTGGAAACGGATCGGCATTGTTGTCAGGCTCAAGTAAATCTTCTGCCGTGGGAGTTAATGTCCTCCTTATTCCCTCACTATTTTTGACCTTGTCCAGGGGATACATTTTCGGAGTCTACGCTTACCTGCAAGCAGTGTGGAATCTTTTTCATCCACAAGCCATGCATGACCAAGGTTCCAGCTTTGATATCGTACATGTAACCGGTCAAAATGACGGAATCTGGAAGGAACCTCAAAACGAACACCTTTGATTTGCAGAGTACCATCACTTTTTCTCTGAACACGACTTTCCTGTTTGGTAAAAGCGAAGCTCATCTTCTCACTATCAAGAGCTGGTCGTGAAGAATCAGATCCTTTAAGCATTTTATCCACAGGTGAGCAGTTGATTTCATGATGCTCTTTTCGATTATACTCCATCTCCGACCAGGCCTGTGTGGTATAATTCAAGGTTTCCAGAGTCAAAGGCTCCACCCGGGAGAGCATTGACATTAACCGTCCTTCAAGCTGCCCCCAGAAGGATTCCTGTTTTCCATTTTGATAGGGACTATATGGCAATGTCCGATCATGTTTAATACTCAGCCCTAATAAACCGTTTGTTATTTCACCGCTAATCATCGCTGCTCCATTATCAGTCATTAAACTACGGGGCAATCCGCGTTTCATGAATGCCTGGAATAGACCATGCTGCAACACCTCAGCTGTTTCCTGACGATACCATTGGATATGACAACATAACCGGGAGCAATCATCGAGTATGCATAATGCTATGGGCGTGTGCCATTCTCCTTTACTGTCTGTTATTCGCGTTTTTCCTTTATGGAAATCCAGATGCCAAAGGGCATGAACGTAGGAGGATTCATAACTTCGTACTTCCATCTGTTCAAGATGTGTCTCGGCTTTTTGTTGGCCTTTGGTTTTATTGCGTGGTGATTTTTTCTTGTACCAGCCCCTCTCCTTCATACGTCTGCGAACACTGGAGTAGGAAGGAGATTTGCCGAGTTCAGGTTTTTCCTGAATTAAAGCCTGCAGATTATCGGCATGAAGTTGATAACTCCAATGAGGAAAGTTGCAATACTGTTTACCGAGTTCAAGCATCATTTGCTCGGGAAGAGCAGTTTTGCTACCGGAGTCTGAGCGTAATTTTCGGATCAAAGCACCAAAGGGATCATTACCGTTCAGCGCTTTATAGTACCAGCGTTCAATTGTGGAGGCGCCAAAGATAATACTTTCATCCTTACAGGGATGCTTATACCGCTTAATGGCGAGTTGCTGGATCTGTCTGCCAAGTTCTCCGGGTTCTGGAGGGCTTGCAAGCAGTCCTCCGACGATGGAAAAACGAAGCTGTGCCCATGATTGCAATTTGGACTGATGAGTCTTGTTCATTTTATGGCTCCTGTTTGAATTTCGAAATCTTCCAGAAGAAGATCTGTTTGTTTCATGACAAAAACCAGTCTATAGGGTCGGGCAAAAAGGAAAAGACTCCAAGTTTTGCGGGGAATTATTATCCCATCATTTTCATGGCTGGAGGACCTGTTGTTAGCAACTTGATGCAGTTGATAATTGCGTTTTCAGCTGACTTGATTTTTTCAAGATAGTATTCAACAAGAGATCCGGGCAAACCGCAGTTTGCAACAGCAGGGCTTACGAAACCACGTATTGTTTTCCATGTCCTGCTGTCAGGAAATATGTCACGGAAATATTTAAGCCATCGGTTGATGGTTTTTCTGTCTGCGCCAAGCATTCTGGCTAACATGTTTTTGCTGTATTCCTGGGGGGATTTTTGGTTTAGCGTTGTTACAATCAAAATGACTACCTTGAAATATACTCGACGATCCATAAAGATAGTTGATTTTGGCAGGGTTCTACGACGACATTTTTCTTTGCTGCAGCAAAGACTAAAGCGTACAGATAACTCTTCCTGAAGTTCAGGGCCTCCACGTGGTTTGCGCAAGTAATTGGAATAATGCAGTGAGCTTCCGCAGTAGGGACAGCCGGCTTTTTGCTGCTGGTCAGCCAAGTCAATGTCAATACGATGAAGAAGCTGAAAAAGGTTTGTTGTTTGAAGTAAGTCTGGTAGCATTTTCCTGCCTTAGTGTTTTAGGCAGGAGTCCTCTTGGGGTATTTGCACGATACGTGAGGGGACTCCTTACCTTTCCATCACTTATCTTGCACATTTTAGAGCCTTATTCCATCATTTATTGTAATCACACTCACTGGGTAACCGGCATTCCTACCGTGACAAGCTAACTAGCTGACTTAAAAGAATATGAACTCTGAAAACAGGCCTTTTTTGCTCTTAGAGCACTCTTTTTGATACCCAAAAGGCCATTTTAAGGAACAGCACGGCCTTTCTCATGTCCTCCGCTCCAGCGGGAAACAAAGGGCAACCCTTCGGTTTACCGGCGAATTACTCACGAAGTAAAGCGTAATGTCGCATAATGCCTTCTGTTATGTTTGGTGGCCGTGGAGTGAAAAACAAAAGTAAATTAAACCACCGAACTTCCCACCAGCAAAACCCTGCAACAACCCCAGCCACTAAACATAACTGACATTATGCGAGCGGACTGTCTGGCGCCTTGTTTGCGTCTTTTTGCAAACAGAGTGACAGACAGGGAGCGTTACATTGCGCCCCCCAGACTAACACCAAACTTCGAGCGTACGGGGTGGGTGGGCGTTCATGAGCGGTGTAGTGGAAGTCTTGCCTGGTGTGCGG
>JAGHCC010000465.1 GCA_021160685.1 Desulfobulbaceae bacterium
AAGTTTGCACAACCACCGTACTGTAAGTATTTCAGGTGCATTTTTTGTTCAAGGTCGGCAAGTTGTTACTGTTGCAGGCCCATCTGTCAAGCTCTGTCAGATGGCTATTAATAGCAAGATAGGGATTCATCTACGGTGCCTGGCGTGTCTTTTTGCAGTGTGGCGGGCGATGCGGTTTGTTTTGGCTTCAATCCATTTCCATTGGAGATGATCAAAGAAAGAAAGATGTTTTCCTGGCTTCTTTTTATAGGCGCGAAATAAAAAAAGACGCTCTTCATTAGAAAAAACACTGTTTTCCCGGCTGCTGTAATTAAATTCAGCAAGCGCCTTAATCGGCCAGCGAAATTGCTGTAGCCGGTTTTGATCCACCCTTTGCAGGTCAAAAAGAGCAAGAGCGGGTTCATTCGTATCAAGACCGGCCAAAAGCACATGGGTGGCATTAAAATCCTGATGATTAAACCCTTGCTTATGCATTCTAACGGCATAGCGGGAAACAGCCTGTAGGATATTTTTTCTTTTTTCACTGTTTTCAGGTCCGACAAGCGATTCAGGCTTGTTTCGGATCAGATACTCAAGTTGGACGTAAGGCGAAAAATCCTCGGTAAGGAGAAAAGATTCCACTGTCCCATCATCAAACATCTTTTCACCCATGGCAATGGGAGTGGCAGTGGCTAAACCATGCAGGCGAAAAGCACAAAAATTAGCAAACTCCTTGCCCCCCTCGGAACACCAGGAAAATAATGACGACTCAATTATTCCACCTTTCTGTTGTTTTTCCCGCTCATGACGTTTTAGAAAAAAAACTGATCCAGCGATGTCGAAACGTAGGACTGAACGATCTTCTCGTTTTTTTATGATAGTACCGTTTTGCAGATCATAAATTGCCTTGAAAGAATCAGCGCCTATATTCTCCAATTTTTCAAGAAAATCCGTGTTAAACACAATGTGCCACTGAATACCTCCCTCTTTGCCCTGCTTCCCAGCTGTTTGCACCGGTGTCGTCAAATCCCGCATCAGCAGCCTCCTGCTTGTTTTTGAGCAACAATATTTTCAATAATTTTTACAGCTGCCTGGGGACGGCTGTAGAGATCAACTGCATCAGCATAGGTAAATCCATTTTTTCCCCATGCATGCAAAAGATCCGGTTGCAGCATCTGAGCGAGTAATCGGTTCATCTCCAGCTGGTCAAAAGGGTCGGGAACCAGACAACCGGCATCCGCTTTTTTTACATGAAAGGCAAATCCGCACACTGCGGTTACCAGCACGGAAAGTCCGGCAACCATTGCTTCAAGAATAACATTGCCGGCAGTTTCCGAGATGGCCGGGTGAAGAAGCATGTCAGCCCCGGCCAAAAATCGTGGAACATCCTGCTGTGTTCCAAGAAAGTGAGTCCGATCAGCAACACCTGCACGATCGGCCTGGCGCAGATAAGGTTTCTCCTTTCCCTTGCCGATCACAAAGAGTCTGGTTTTTTTTCGCAATTCATCAGGTAAGGCAGCCAAGGCCTCAATAGAGCGAGTAACCCCTTTGCGAGAAAAATCAGAGCCTATCATGAGAAGCATAAATTCATCCGGCCCCACCCTGAGCTCATCTCTCACCCTGCGGCGTATTTTCGTTGTTCGGCTTTTCTGGATTCTCTCCTTGTCAATACCAGGAGGCAGACAGTGAAATCTTTCATCAGGAGTACCATAAACGCTGATATAATTTTTTTTCTCAGCTTCGGAAATATACATGATATGGGTGGGGGAATCTTTCCCGAAAACTGCCTTTTCAAAAGCGGCATAGGTGCGGTAACGATTGGTCAACCTGGAAAGAAAACTTCGTCGCCGAGCAATATCGAGCACATAGCAGACATCGGCGTTATAATAGAGATCCAGTCCTGGTAGGCGATTAAAGCCAACGATCAAGTCAAAAGCAGAGGGGTTAGCAAGTTTCTGAAACTGGTGCGCAAAAGACAGGGCGCGACCGTGGTTTGTCATCCCTTTTGCAAAAAGTAGAACAACTTCCACGCCTTGGGGCTTTTCTCCTTCCCAGGACATGGTGAAAATTGTCACCTGATGTTTATTGGATATGCATGCATGGACAATATGCAAAAAACTCTTTTCCAGCCCGCCATAGGGGTAAAAATTATTCAGCAGAAAAGCCAGCTTCAGTCGGCCAGCATTTTTTTTCTTTCCCATACTTCTTTCAGGATCCTTTTGGTCATGGACTTATTACCCAATAAACATACATTCGGGACAAAAGATACTAGCATTTTTTACTTGACTTCACAAACCCATTATCCTTAGGTTCATGAGATTATCCATGTCCAAAAGATTATTTTTTGGAGAAATAAAATGATAAAAAAAGAACTTCGCGATAATCTGGCCTGTCCCAAGTGCAAAGGCTCCGTTGAGCTCATAACTCCGGTTCGCCAAAGAGGACGTCGAAAATTGCTGCCCACAGCGTGCCGTTGGTGTGGATTTAGGGAAAAGTGAAAATACTTCTTAAAAATCAAGGTGATCGTAGGTTGGTGGTGGCTGCTTCAGAGGAGGTCGCCTGCCATGGGCCGAAGTGGGTTCTCCGCTCCAATGACGAAAGGTGTGTCGTTGAGGTTCTTGACGGAAAACTGGAACGCCTTCACGGTGGCATGCGGGCGGATGTCTATTTTTTCGAGCGTGCTGGACAGCGCTGTTGCGTAAAGTGGTTTCATGACAGGCGCTTTGTTGCCCGACTCAGAAATGCGCTGGGAATCGGCAGGGCGTATCTGGCCTACAAAAAAGGACTTCAACTGGAACGGCTTGGTGTTCACGCCCCTCGAGTGTTGGGGGTGGTTCGGCCTCGCCGGTTTGGAGCGGCTCTGCTCGTTATGGAAATGATCGACGGATATCAACAGATGAATTTGATGCTGGAGGCTTGGAAGGAGCATTCGGCGGATTTGAATGAAGATCCACGTCTTCTCAAGTTGGCTGAGCAGTTCGGGCGTTTTGCTGGTGAGGTGCATGTTGCGGGAGTGTTGCATAAGGACTTTTCGCCGCGTAATGTGCTGGTCAACGAATCCGGAGCTGGATTCACGTTTTGTCTCATTGACCTTGAGGATGTGGATTTCGGCAACAATCCCCACAGTAATCTTGAGCATTTCAACGAGCGCATGCCCCGTTATCTGAACGAAAGTGAATTCATATTTTACCTTAAGCATTTCAATAAGGGGTATATAGGACGTTATTGATGAAAATCGCCATGCTGACATCAGATTATCTTCCAAGTATTGGAGGAATTGCTTCTCACATCTATGAACTCTCCAAGGCTTTGCGTGACGCCGGCCATGAAGTCGAGATCTGGTATTGGAACCGGAAAGGACTGCAAACAGACGCAAATCTGGCTGGGGACATTCCCGTACGTCATTTTTCTATGCAGGGCAGCTCCAAAAAAGGGCGTAAACTCACCTCTTTTTTGGCTGCGGAAATTCATGGCTGTCTGCAGGAATTTGATGCTCAGGTGTTGCATGTTCACACGCTTGATCACTTGATGGGGGCCATTGGTCAAGTACGAAAAACCTACAAAGGTGTGACTGTTTGGACAAACCACACAAGCCGTTTTCTTCGCAAAGTAGGTTCTTTCTGGTGGCGACTTAAGTTAAGAGTCAATTCCCGCGGTTTTGATGGACTGTTGGCTCCAAGTGAAGAGTTGCTTGAAAAAGCACTGTTTTTAGGAATTAAAAAAGATCATTGTCGCTACATTGCAAACGGTGTTGATGTGAACAAGTTTGCAGTCATTGATCGGAGTGAGGCACGCAAAAAGTTGAATATTGCTGAAAATAAATTCGTTCTTCTTTCAACGCGCCGATTTTCGCCAAAAAACGGTATACGCTTTCTTGCAGAAGCCATGATAGAGGTGAATCGAATTGTGCCTGAGGTGCTGTGCGTGTTCTGTGGAAACATGCCTGAGGCCAAGGATTGGCCTGCAGTTGAGCAGATCGTTAAAAAGAATGAGCTAGAGCCTTTTGTCCGGTTTGAGGGCGCTGTTCCCAATACAACAATTAATACATACCTAAGCGCTGCCGATGTTGTCGTTCTCCCCTCTTTGATGGAGGCTACCAGTATTTCAGGATTGGAAGCGATGTCGGCAAGTCGCCCGCTGGTGGGAACCAAGGTGGGCGGTATTCCGGAATTGATTGAGGAAGGGAAAAATGGTTTTCTTGTTGATCCGTCCGATTCTCATGCCCTGGGCGAAGGTATTATAAAAATGTATCAGTCACCCAATAGGGAACAGATGGGGCAGTTTGCAAGAGATAAGGTGATCAGGAAATATTCCTGGGAAATGGTGGCTGATAAGGTTATTGGTTTTTATCAGGATTGCGGAGTCGGCCAGGCATGAAAAAGAAAGTTTCTGTAATTTACGGATTAATTTTTTTAGGCCGGCAGGGCTTTCCTCTAGGCTTGGCAGTTATCGACCAATCTGTTAGGTTAAGGTGTTTGAATGACAATATTTTATCTAATGCGATCATAAAAAGTATACTCATAGGTTTGTAAATATTCGGCTTGTAAAAAAATGCAAAGCAAGGAAGACAGGATACAAGGCAACAGAGCGCCGGAGACAATTGTTGTCCGCTGCCCCAATTGGGTTGGCGATTTAATAATGGCAACTCCGGTGTTTGAATGTTTGCGAAATAATTTTCCCCATTCACGCCTGATTGCCTTGACGCGACAGTACAATATGCGGATTATAGAAGATCTGCCATGGCTGGATAGCGTGATTGCCTGTGATGACAAGACATGGGGCGGTATCTGGAGAACTGCCGGGGCGGTTCGCGACCTAAAGCCGGATTGGGCTGTTTTGTTGCCCAATTCGTTCCGTTCATGGCTTGTTCTGCGGCTTGCCGGAGTCAGCAAAATTTACGGCTACCGCCGTGGTGAACGAAAATTTTTCGTAAAAGGGCCTGAACCAGGGCAAAACGCAGATGGCTATATTCCATGTCCTATGATCGATTATTATCTGGAAATCTGCAACTGGCTGGGACTGAATGTGCCGGAGTCGCCAAAGCCTTATTTAAATATATCCCCACATCTTCAGGGCGAAGGGGACATGCTGCTGCAAAGATACGGGATTCAACCTGAAGACCTGGTCATCGGGCTTAATCCGGGCGCCAAATTCGGTTCGTCAAAATGCTGGCCGCCTGAGTACTTTGCAAAACTGGCGGATCTGCTTGAAAAGGAACTTAACTGTAAACTCCTCCTGCTGGTAGGGCCGGGAGAAGATCGCATCGCCCGGGATATTATCTCCGGCTCTGAAGCCTCAATCATCAATACAGCCCCGGACAAAATAGATCTCGGGCTGCTGAAGCCGGTGACCAACCGTTGTCAGCTGCTGATCACTAATGACACCGGGCCACGGCATTATGCAACGGCAATGGATATCCCGGTGGTGGTTCTCATGGGACCGACGGATCCGCGTTATACTCAATCTAATCTTGAAAAGACGGTTGTGCTCCGCCATGATCTGCCCTGCGCACCCTGCCATAAAAAAATATGTCCGACGGATCATCAATGCATGCGGGAAATCAGGCCGGAAGATGTCTTGCAGGCAACGCTTAAGCTGTTAGGGCTCGGTAAAAAATAAATTGGCATTTTGAGGAGGTCAATATGATACATATTGACGCAATCTTGAACAGACAAAACCGCAGGAATAGCAGGGCTCTTTTGAGGATTTTGTCTGTTCAAGATTGCGTTAAGGTGTGTTACAGTGACCCCTCTAAAATGGTAAGTTATTTTTTACCGGGCCCTTAGGACAGGAAACGGACAAATGATCACATCTTATTTCAGGGAAAGATGGCGGGAGATTCAGCAAGCGCCGGATTCTGCAGCCTTGAAGGAATTGGCCGACCAGGTGGCCCAGACTTTTCTTGACAGGCATTTTTTTAATGACTGTTTTGAGGATGATTATGTAGAACTTCTCTGTGAGATGGCTACATTTGCTGATGAGGAGTTAAACAGAATCGGGGCCTCGGCATTATTCGGTGGAGTTGTTGAACGTCTTTGTGATGAGTTTGAGGAGCTGCAAACCGAGGCCTATAACCGGTTTATGAGTCATGTTCTTACCTTTTGCAGAAAGCATCCGGAAGGAACAACTCTCGATGAACGGCTGCAGCGGTTCGGGATGAATAATCTTGGCGATCTCTATCGCCGGGCGGAACGGCTGCGCAAGATGAGCGGCAACTATCGTGATTTTCCTCTGCGGGTTAAGAAAATACTCGTTTTATCACGTGTGACCATTGGTGCGGATATCGCGGTTACAAGTGTTTTGCTGCAACGGCTGGGGCGGATGTATCCGGAGGCGGAAATTGTCCTGTTGGGCAATCAAAAACTTAAAGGACTCTATAGCGCCAATTCACGTATTCGTATCCTGACTACGGATTATGTCCGCCGGGGAGGGTTGATGGTCCGCCTGCGCAGCTGGTTTGATGTCCTGCAGGCCATTGACAGCGAAATCGCCGGCTGTGATCCGTCGGAAGTATTAGTTATGGATCCGGATTCTCGTTTGTCACAGCTTGGTATGCTGCCTCTGGTTGATGATCGAAATTATCTTTTCTTTAACAGTCGCCGAACTTCGGGTTTTGACCCGAAAATGTGTATTTCCGAAATGGCCAACCAGTGGATGAGTCAGGTCACTGCATCCCGTGATTTCTGTTATCCTGCCGTGTGGCTGCCCAGAGAGAAACTGAATTTGGCCGAAAAAATACTCAAAAGATACCGGGACGCCGGCTGCCGGCGGTTGATCGCTATCAACCTGGGGGTCGGCGGCAACAGCCGAAAACGTATTTCCGATGAGTTTGAGAAATCACTGCTTCTTCACCTGTTGGCTGAACCGGACACGGTGATCCTCCTTGATAAGGGTTTTGGCCCGGAAGAGCTGGAACGTTCCAATCAGCTGATGCAGATCCTGATAGATCTGGGGCATGCTGCGGCGCATGGCTCATTTCAACAGTTTCCCGAGACCATTTTTGCCCATGGTGTTGTCGGCATGGAGGCCGCAATCAACGAGGCGGCCGCCTTGATCGCCCACTGTGATGAATTTATTGGCTATGATTCGGCCTGCCAGCATATTGCGGCTGCTCTCGAGGTGCCGACCTTTATTGTTTTTGCCGGTTCTAATAACACCCGGTTTGTCCGGCGCTGGAGACCGTTTGGACTGGGACGGAACGAAGTTGTGCATGTCGATACGCTCACTCATCCACCGGTCTATAATCCGCAGACTATTATCCTGCGGATCATGCAAGCCAGGAGAATTCAAAAATGAAGATCCTTTTTATATATCCCAACAGCGGTTCACAAACAGGCTTTAACTATGGCGTGGCGCAAATGGCCGCTCACCTTGAACAGGCGGGTCATGAGACTGCTTTTCTCCATCTGTGCGAAGATATTGAACCACTTCCCGATAAAGAACAATTTCTCCAAAGGGTCGGTGATCTGAAGCCGGATATTATTGGTTTTTCCGTGGTCACCAATCAATGGCCTTTAACAGCCGAGGTTGCCGGTTGGTGCAGGGAGGATGAACTCAATATCCCCCTGGTCTGCGGCGGCGTCCATGCAACCGTGGCCGGCAGACAGGTTTTGGAAACCGGTTTATTTGACTATATTATGGTCGGAGAGTGCGAGGATGCCATTGTTGATTTTCTTGACAGACTCGCAGAAGGGAAAAGTGTGCGGGACATGGCCAATCTCGGCATGGTAATTGATGGAGAAATTATCATCAATCCCGTTCGTCCACTGCCACAGTTGGATGAGTTTCCGCCAAAAAACTATGAGATTTTTGATTTTCAGAAAATAATCGATGCCAAGGACGGTTGGGTCGGGCTGATGGCGTCCCGTGGCTGTCCGTATAACTGTACATATTGCTTTAACCATGTGATGGTAAAACAGTATTGCAATGATTTGCAATGTTCCGTAGGACAATTAAAATACATCCGCCACCATACCGTTGAACAGGTCATTGACGAAATTAAATACCTGGAGCAAAACTACAAAAACATCAAGATGTACATCTTTGACGATGATCTGTTTATTTTTAATAAAAAATTTGTCGTAGAGTTTTGTCAGGAATATAAAAAAACATCATCTATGCCTTTTGTGGTTAACGGTCATGTCGGCCTGTTTGACGAAGAACGGGCCCGGGCTCTGGCCGATGCCAACTGTCACATGGTTAAATTCGGCGTGGAAAGCGGCAGCGAAAAGATTCGCACGCAGATTATGCATCGTAAAATGTCCAACAGGATGATTGCTGACGCCATTGCCATGGTCCATCAATACTCCATGCAAAGTTCCTGCTTTATTATGTTTGGTCTGCCCCATGAAACTATCGATGATGTGATGGATACGGTAAAATTGATGAGTCAAACCCTTCCCAGTCGCTTTCGCTGGACCTATTTTTATCCGTTTCCCGGCACAGAAGCCCACCGCATGAGTGTTGAAGGTGGATTCGTTGACAAGGACAAGATTGGTTCACTCATGAATTTTACGGATTCATCATGTCTGGATTTCGGTCAGGAACAAAACCTGTTTCTTGAAAAAATTGGCCGCATTCTGCCATGGTTTGTCAATGCCTATTCTGATCTGGAAGTTGCGTCATTTTATCGGGATAAAATAGAAGAGCTAATGGCAATGGATCAGGATGAATGGCGGAGTTGCTCGCCATCGTTACATGATCTTGACAAGAAGTACTCGGCTCGTTTTGCAAAGGAAGGCAAAATCCATTATGCGGTTAAGTACAATCCTTTCATGGGCGTCATGTCCTCTTGAAAAAACCAGGTTGACCACATGCAGAGAGTTTTAAGGTAAAAATAGTGAAGAGAAAATTGTTTGATAAGAGAATTGTGGATCTCATTCGCCCCTATTCCGGCAGGGTGCTTATGGCGATCATGTTTAGTCTTGTCTCTTCTGCGGCCAGCGGTGGGATTGTCTGGCTTATCAAGCCGGTGATCAATTCAATTTTTTCCGAACAGAATTATGCAATGCTGACCTGGCTGCCTCTTGGTGTTATTGTCCTCTATTCACTGCGGGGAAGTTGTCAAATGGTCTATGCGTACATGATGCGTTCCGCCGGAATTAAACTGGTCAGGGATACTCGAATCAGACTCTTTAATCATCTGCTTCATCTCCCTGTTTCCGCAGTGGGTACGGAAACGTCGGGAAAGATGATTTCCAGGATCTTAAATGATGCGGCAATGATGAGAGCATTGATCTCTGATACGTTATTGACCACTTTTAAGGAAGTTCCGACGATTATTGTTCTTTTGGGGATTGCTCTGTACAGACGGTGGGATGTGACCCTGCTGGCTCTTATTGTCCTTCCTGCTATCATCTACTGTACCCAGCGGCTCGGAAAACGGATCAAAGTCAAACGGACACAGGCTCAGCAAGCCATCGCCATTTTGACACACCGCATCAGTGAAGCCGCTACAGGTTCCAAGATAATTAAAATTTTTGTCAATGAGGATGGCCTGACCAATCAATTTGGTCAGGAGAGTCAGACCTTTTATCGCAGAGAAGTCAAGATTGTCCGCTATAAAGAAATGGCGAAATTATTCGTTGATGTGACGACAGGCATTGGCGTTGCTCTTGTTATCTGGTATGGCGGCAGTCTGGTTGTCAAAGGGGTTATTACCAGCGGTGATCTGTTTTCAGCCTTGGCCGCAGTGGTCATGGTTTTTTCGCCAATCAAGCATTTGGGTAAATCGTATACGGTTTATCTGGAAATTTTAGCTGCGGCAGAACGATTGTGGTGGCTTGAAGACATGGAGCTTGAAGAGAGCGGAGAAAAACCTCTGCCCGGCTTAAAAAAAGAAATTCGTTTTGCCGGAGTATCGCACCGTTATCAGCCGGAGGGAGATTTTATCCTGCATGATATCGATCTGGTCATTCGGAAGGGAGAGGTCGTGGCGATTGTCGGCGCCAGTGGCGCCGGAAAAACTACTCTGATTGATTTACTGCCCCGTTTTTATGATCCGATCAAGGGAAGTTTGTCAATTGACGGTGAGGATCTGCGTACCGTGCGTCTTGCCGATCTCCGGGGACTTATTGGCATGGTGAGTCAGGATGTGATGCTTTTTAATGATACGATCAGGGCAAATATTGGTTTTGGCTTGCCGGATGCCGGCGATGCGGAGATTGAAGATGCGGCGCGTTTGGCCTTTGCCCATGATTTTATTTTAGAATTACCTGATGGCTATAACACCCTTCTTGGTGAACGTGGTCTTAATCTTTCCGGCGGCCAGCGCCAGCGGATTGCCATAGCCAGGGCTATACTCAAGAATCCACCAATTCTCATCCTCGATGAGGCGACATCGGCTCTTGATTCAGTTTCGGAAGGTCTCGTTCAGCAGGCCTTGGATCGGTTAATGAAGGAGAGAACCACTATTGTCGTAGCCCATCGACTTTCAACAATTCGCAATGCGGATAGAATTCTAGTCATGGAATATGGCCGAATTATTGCCCAGGGCAGCCATGATGATTTGTTGAAAACCTCTGCGGTCTATCAGGAGTTGAATTTTTCCTATAATAAAGACAGGAATGAAGAGACTGATGATTGATACAACAGGAACCCGGTATGAATTGGAAGAGGGCGGTGACGGCCTCTGGTTTTTTAAGGGCTGGCGGAATTTTCTCAAGTCCGCCGGGCTGACGGATTTTGATCAGTTTGTTCTTCTTTCCGGCAGGGAGGTGGATCGGAACCCGAGAACTGTGGTGTACCGGCTTGAGTTAGGTGAGGAAAAGCAGATATTTTATCTTAAATTACATAAAAATTACGTAAAACAAAGTCTGTCGACTTTATACAAAAAAGTTCTCATAATTCAGCTGGAATTGACGAATATGATGCATTATGCCAGGGTCGGCCTGGCTGAGCTGGAGCCGGTGGCCTGGGGATGGAAGTCTGGTGAAGATGGCGATGTCAGCTTTTTGTTGATTAAGGAACTCGATGGATATCAATCCCTGCAGGATTTTTTGAACGGTCCGGACTGTTCGTCAAAACAGCAGCGTCGTGCCGTAGCCGAGGCCGTAGAGACTATGCTTACTAAAATGCATGGTTGCGGCTTGGCCCACTATGATCTTTTTACGTGGCATATTTTTGTGAAAAAAACAGGGGAAGGTCGCTTCCTGGCGCATCCCATTGATCTGGAACGCACGAAACTTAAAGGCAACTGGCCGTGGTCGCAATGGCTGATTCGCCGCAAACAGGCTGCTGATCTGGCTGTTTTAAATTTGACTGTTCCCTGGCCGCAGATTAGTTCTGCTGAGAGAATGAGATTTTACCATGCCTACTGTAAAAGTTTAGGCATCAGTGACAAGGATCGATCTTTTTTAAAGCTTATTCTGTCAACCGCAAGATATCGTGGCCTTAAACGTAAATTTAAACCATTTGGTGTTGTTGCAAGGCTTTGAGCAGAATGACATTCAAACAGCCTTTTCGGTTAATTCAAGAAAATTATCTGTAATAGTGCCCTGGAAAAGGAATTGCGGCTAAGAGCTGAATCTCGATTCCCGAAAGATCGAAACAAAAATTGTATGGCCAATTTCAAAAAAGACTCCATCAGAATGAATTCCTTTTTTAAGGATAAAGACAATTATTTATGGCCACTGGCAATAATTTTTATTGGTTTTGCTTTACGTCTTTACTCTTACTATCACTCCTATGCAATTAATTCGGACGGCATGCTGTATATCCATCAGGCC